>NZ_JAUSUQ010000029.1 GCF_030814135.1 Caldalkalibacillus uzonensis
TAGATACACGTACCAACCATACTGAATCGCTCATAAACCCAGGAGTAGTATGGGTTTATGAGCGTTTTGTTTGCCTAGTAACTGTCGAACTTGGGTTTTAATGCTTATATTTTTTGAACACAATTACAAGTTGAAAGGATGATTATTGTGTACATCCCTAAAAAATATCGTATGGATCATGATGAAGCAGTTCAAATAATGAAGTCTTACCCGTTCGCCATATTGATTACTGTGGATGAACATCGACCCTTGGCAACACATATTTCTGTAGAAATTCGGGTAGATGAGGGGAAAATATATGCGACTGGGCACATTGCATACGGAAACATGCAGAAAAAAACTTTGGATAATAATCGTGATGTGTTACTCATTTTCCAAGGGCCGCATGCTTACATTTCATCAAGTTGGTATGAGCATGAAGATGTTCCTACATGGAACTATTTAGCTGTACATGCGTATGGAACATCGCGTTTAATCACTGATGACGAGCTGATATCAGCTTTGGATACTATGCTTAAACACTATGAGTCTCACCGAGAAAATGGCCAGCTCTGGGATACGTTTGATCCAGAGTTTCTTAAGAGGCAAATGAAAGGAATAGTTGGCTTTGAAATTGAAATCACATCGATTCAAGCTGCAGCTAAAATGAGTCAGAATCGGAGTGACACCGAATACAAATCGATTGTTGCAGAGCTTGAAAAATCAAATGAACAAGGGGAAATCCAGGTTGCTCAGTGGATGCGTGAGAAACGGAAAGGGATATTTAAATGATAAGCCTATTCAGGTAAATCATGTGCTAAAAGTCATACAAGGAGTTGAATTTTATGGAATTATCAACGATTTGGTTATTTGCAATTGCTGCTGCTACATTGTTAATAATTCCTGGACCAGCTGTGTTCTATATTATGGGAAGAAGTATAGAGCAAGGGAAGAAAGCAGGCTTGGTATCAGTTCTAGGTGTTTCACTTGGTGGTTCTGTTCACGTTTTAGCTGGAGCAATCGGAGTTTCTGCTGTCCTTATGACATCAGCAACAGCTTTTAATATCGTTAAATACTTGGGGGCTGCTTATCTTATCTATCTGGGGTGTAAGACTTTATTTTCTACATCTGACAAACCGACTTCAGAAATTCCAAAAACTCCGTACAAAAATTTATTAAAGATTTTTTACCAGTCAGCACTTGTAGAAGTCATGAATCCTAAGACCGCACTCTTTTTTTTAGCCTTCTTTCCGCAATTCATATCACCTTCTGCTGGATCAGTCACAGTACAATTTTTGCTTTTAGGAACTATATTTATTATGCTGGCTCTTATTAGTGATGGGCTGTATGCCGTCCTTGCAGCAACTATTAGAGAGAGGATTCTGGGAAGTAAAGTGAGTTCAAAGCTACTGAATCGGGTAAGTGGTTATTTATATATTGTTTTAGGGGTATTCTCCGCCCTTGCAAGTCCCTCCAAAACATAAGCGAGATATGATGAATATTTCAAGTTGCAACATAACAAATAGCGCTTCGTCCAAGACAATAAGTAAAATGAAATGGAGTGATAGTTTATGCCTAGATTTATCATTGAAGATGATTTTTGGGCGTTATTCCCTCATGCAAAAATAGGCATCGTTATTTGCCAGGGGATTGATAATTCAATAAGGGACGTTAAATTCTACGAGAAACTGCTGCAGGAGGCAGAGAAAGAAGCACATAAATTTCTCCGTCAGGAGGAATTCAGCAGTAATCCAGTCATATCTGTTTGGCGAGAAGCTTTTAAGAAATTCAAAACAAAGAAAGGGGCAAGGTGTTCCATTGAAGCTTTATTAAAAAGAGTGAAAAATGGCAACCATATTGGCACAATAAACCCGCTTGTTGACATCTATAATTCAATTTCATTGCGTTATGGGCTTCCGTGTGGTGGAGAAGATATAGACACTTTTGTCGGCGATATTCGGCTAACGCAGGCAAATGGCAACGAGCCGTTTATCCCATTGGGAAAAGATGAAAATGCTTCGCCCTATAAAGGTGAAATTGTTTATAAAGATGATTACGGCGCAATATGCAGATGTTGGAACTGGCGTGAAGCTCAGCGGACAATGCTAACAGAAAATACGAAAAATGCGTTCCTCTGTATTGAATTAATAGATGAAACAAGAAGCGTTGAATTTCATTTGGCACTTAAAGAATTGTCTGATTTAGTGTCAGAGAATCTTGGTGGTAGTGTGAAGATTGAAGTGTTAGATATTTATAATAGAGAAGTTACAATCTTTAATACGGATTGACCACCATGTTAATTTCCAATGATACCTTCATGATCCTTTTTGGACTGCCGCTGAAAGTTCGAGTTGTACGCTCATTTTTTAACATCCTAATTAAATTCAAAAGCACACTCACCCAACAACTAGTCAAATGTGCTTTCGTTTTTACGGGCAACTTCCGAACTTTTATTGTTGCTGGCAACAGTTCCTCTTTCTCCATCTAGATCATGTCCAAAAAGTCATCCTGAATAGGAAAAGTTTTTTATATCGCGTTCTATGCCTTCTTCTAATTTTTGCACAACGCTTACCAATATTTTTTCGCCTATTGGCATGTATACCTTCCGTAGCTCTTTCCATTTTAGAGCATTTGTACGGTACAAATGAGGACTCAGGCACCCATTTTAAATTCCCCCAATGGTAAAGGAACCCCAAAAATGGAGTTCCTTTGTTTTTATATCAAACCTTTTTCCTTTAAGCTGTAATATGTTTCATCACCGATGACTATATGATCAAGAACCTCAATCCCAATATGTTCTCCAGCTTTTACAAGCCTTTCAGTCACTTGAACATCTTCACGACTAGGAGCAGGGTCCCCGCTAGGGTGATTGTGTGCTACGATTACAGCATCGGCACTATGCTTTATAGCCGTGTGAAATATCTCACGGAGATGCACAATAGAAGCATTAAGACTACCCATGAATATTGTACGTTCGTGGATTATCTGATTTTTTGTATCGAGACAAAGACAATAGAAATGCTCCTGTACTTTATCTTTGAATATCCCCATGAGATAATTAGCAGCATCATTGGGATTAACAGAATGTTTGGAACCAGTGAGAAGCCACTTCCCTAATAAGGGGTACTTCATCTCGATCTGAACCTCAGACCTTACACCTTCCCCGGTAACGAGGAAGGAAGTGGGGGTCAGTTTTTTGCACCTGCATTAAAGCTCACTCCCCCACCCGCCGTAAAATTCGGCGGCTTTTTGATCAGCAAACCGCAGGGCTTCGTTCCTGCTGGCCGTTTTCAGAAGAACTTCTGCCTTGTTCAAATCCAGCAATCTTTCGCCTTTTTCAACTTCTTCCTGAAGGGAAACAAGGCGAACTTTCGACACGGAAAACACAATCTCATCTCCCGTGTCTATGAAACGGCTTTTCATTACAAAAAACATACTTTCAGGCGTTACAGGACTCCCCACAACGCCCCTTCCCTCCTTCTCTTATTTTTTGCGGGAGACAAACCGTTTCGTCTCCCGTTTCTTTCCGTACCGGGTCAAGATGTTTTCATCCCATCCCAGCTTTTTTATACTGGTAGCCGAAAGAGATAAGTGCCGCCAAGGATTTTCTCCCTCGACAGCAATGATTTGAGCAAGATCTTTCAATGAATCTGGCTCAAAAGACCACGACACTGATATGGTATAGTCCCATACGGTATCGAGGGTTTCTACCGGGCCGTGGGTATCCACATAAGCCTTTAACTGGGCCTTCATAGATTTCAAAACGGCTTCCAGTCTCTCAATCTCGTTGGCAAGCTGGACAGCTTTTTCCGGTGTATCAACATGTTCAACGAGTTTTAAGGCAGAGCTGCTCATTGATAACACCTGCCTTTCTTTTTTGACCATATTTCAACCACCGGTAACGACCGGAGATAATATGGTCAAAAATTTCTTGGACCTCGCGATCCGACACTTCCTCCACGATGGAAAAAGTACCGTTTCGGGCCAGCAGTGTTTTCATTCTCCCCGTTTCATCCACAAATGTGATAAACCCTTCAGCCACTTTTTGCATGTGTTTCCCCGCCAAAGGCGGGACACCTCCCTCATTTTGTTTTTCTATAAAATGAAAAAAGCGACCCGGACACACCTTTCCAGATCGCTTTTTTAAGCAAACTATTAAAAGCGAGGATACACCCATAATTGGACGTACCTCGCCTTGTCTTTACATATTTGTTCGTCCCTCTGAGGGACTGGTTCCTCCTGTAAAATACAGAAGCACCGCTTTTGCGGGAGTGGCCTGCTCCCCTCACGCACCATATTTTTAGAGACGGGATGCGGAGGCGAAATACCAACCCATATCGTGAGGCCAACCACGATACCCGTCATTCGGCTGGTATCCTAGCTTAAGCATACAATACGATTAAAACGATGACAAGGGAAAATGTGGAAAGGACTGGGCTGAAATCAGTTTGCTAGTTAAATTTCATCTGGTATAATAAGGGTAAGATAAGCGTATAAATAAGATAAGACCAGGATGGGCATACATCCCGGTCTTAACAGCCGCACCGCAAAGTGAGCGGTTGACCAAGGAGAAAGTAATCCACTATCAGCTTGGCCGAGCAGGGTGGATTACTTTCTTGTTGTTTTGATGATTTGGATAACCAGTTGCAACAATGCTACCAGAAAAAGCCCTCCGGTAAACAGCAGTGTAAGCAATCCTAGTATATCCAACGGCCTCACCCCCTCTCACAAGAGGGTTCAACCGCCCACCCTGCTTATACGACTGCAATTCTATTATACTCTTTCTTGGACAAATTTACCATAGGATTTAGGAACCTACGTTCGGTAGAATAACAAAAAAATATAGAATTTCCAGTTTCTCCATTCCGTCCATTAATTGGGGCTGAAATTGGTTAGATGAAAACCAGAATGGTTGTGTGTTTAACTTTTTTGGTGGTTCTCATAGTCAAAAAGATATGAATGTTTTACACCGTGCTTCATGTAGATTTCTAAGAAGACTTCAAGACGAGGGAACTAGAACAGAGTATGAAAAAGTTTGTTCAAATGATTACGGTGAGTTAATTGAATTTGTTAAGAAAGAACGTGGCTCTTCCTGGAAATTATGCAGACGTTGTTTTTAACGTTTATTAGGTTCGTTTATAATACATACTTTGAATATGTTTTTAAAATGCGATAATTGACAATGTATAGGTTATCCAGTGGGGGTTTTACGACCAGCACGTTTTCCTCATTAGTATCTGTCGAATCAGTTCTGTTTTTCCGGAAAACATGCACCGGCAGACTCAATCCATCCGTTGGTCACGGGTATATCTCCTTTGTAGAAAAGGGCTGCATGGGATGTCCAACCCCTATATATTCAATATTTTTTTTGCACATTGCCAGCTTGACTGATGTCTGTTAAGGACGATTCTGTGGTCTGCACGTTAATTCTTTATATATTTTTGGGGGGAGAGGCCAGATTTTAAACCGGCCTTTTATTTTTGGTAAATTGATTCGTTTTTGATCCACACGTTATTCCCAGATCCCAACTGTAGAACATCTGATCAGGCCGTTTCCGTTCATCAAATCCTCATCGGTTGTCACTCGAACCTTGAAATCAGACAGAAACGGATTGAGTGGAGACAGGTATTCCAACTGCTCCGCTGTAGTCATGTCCGCGCTTGAGGGGAAAGTAACAGATGTATAAAGACGTAGGGGGGAAATGATCTTCAGGACTTGAGGACGGCTAGATTCCCATATTCATAAAACCAGTGGGCAACTGTTTAGATGTCCCCTACCAGAATGATAAGGAAAATCTCGTTCTTATCATAATTCATTGAATCATCTGTCATTCTCACTTCCCCAGCCTGTAACCAATCGCCTCGGCAATATCCTCTTCTTCGATCAAGTCATGACCGTTCAGATCAGCAATGGTGCGGGACACCTTCAAGATCTTGTGATAGCCCCGCATACTGAGCTGGTAATGCTCATACACCTCGCGCATCAACTCCCCTGCGCTCCGTGTCAGCTGACAAATGTCCTTCACTTCTTGAGCGGACAATAGTCCGTTGGGCTTGGTGGTGTTGGTTCGCTCCGCCTTAAACTGCAGTGCTTGCTCTACCCTGTTGCGGATTTTGGCCGTACGGTAATGATCGTTGTGTGGTGCAGGCGTACCCACAATGTCCTCATATCTTAACAAGGGCACCTCCACTTGCAAGTCAATGCGGTCTATGATTGGTCCTGACAGTTTGGCCCGGTAGCGTTCAATCTGGGTGGCGGTGCAGGTGCAGGGGTGCTTCTCGGTTTCATAACCATAATAGCCGCAGGGACAAGCGTGTGGTTCAGTCCTATGGAAAAGTGATAACTAAACGGGAACACACGCCTCTTGTACATAAGGTACATGGTCATGAAAAAGATACGCCAGGAATACGGCTTAGAAAGGCTCGATTGGAGAAAAATTTATTTTTGCGTGAGTTGGCGGAACTAACCGGGCTAACCCCTGAAAATATCAGAAATATCGAAAAGGATGTATATGAGTGTAAATCGGGGTTGAAAGTTACAACAGCTAAAAAGTTGGCCAAAGCATTAGATAAACCCATCTGGTATATTGGATTTTACGATAAACTCACAGAAAAAACACTTGGCCAAAAGTTGAAAAAGGCTCGCCTATATCATGGCCATACACTGGAAGAGGCAGCAAAATATTTGGGCGTTGATGAGAAAACCATCAGAAATTGGGAAAAGGATAAAAAGTCCCCACGGACTGATATGTTAAAAAGGTTGAAGAAATATTTGGAGATTTTGATAACAAAATAACTTTTAATTTGTGGCCAAGTACCGTCAAGAATTTTGTGTAAGCCCGTAGGGCACCTCTGGAATCGTGACTATATTTAGACCTTCATCATCCTTAATTACTAATGAAAAAGTATCAGAAGGTTCTGTCAAGGGCGAAGTGTATACGAGCCCTTTGACAGGTTCTTCGAACTTTTTAAAATGGCATAAGGATGATGAAGCTTATATCTCATAACGTTCTTTAAACATAGCTTGCAATTGTTGATAGGCACTAGCAAATCCACGTAATTTTCTTTCTGACCATTTGTGATTGATATCCTGTACAGTAAGGTACACGATTTTTTCGGCTGCTTTGACATCTGGAAGACTGTTCATGGGTCTTAAACGTTTTTTAATTTCTTTAATGGTTCTTTCAATCCAGTTGGTGGTGTAAATGACACTGCGGATGGCTGATGGATAGTTTAAAAAGGTGAGCAGTGTCGGTAAATTATTTTCCCATGATTCGACTTCTTTAGGATAGCGACGACCCCATTTCTCTTTAAAGCTTTCAAACTGTGCAAGAGCCTCCTTTTGACTAAACGAATGATAAATGGCTTTAAGGTCTTCGGCTACAGCTTCCCGATCTTTAAGGCGTACGCGATTTAACGTGTTGCGAACTTTATGCACGACACAATGTTGCACATCCGCTTTAGGATAAACGGCTCGAAATGCTTCTTCTAAACCAGGTAATCCGTCAAAAACACCAAGGAGCACTTCCTGTAGACCACGCTTGTATAAGTCTTGTAACAGATCACGCCAGCCCAGTGCACTTTCTGAACCCCCAACGTAGAAACCAAGAATTTCACGATACCCATCTTCAGTAACACCAACGGCGATATAGATCACTTCATGAGCCACGGTATCCCGGCGAAGTTTGATATAAGTCCCGTCTAAATAGAGAACGGAGTAGCGCTTCTTTAACGGTCTTTGCTGCCATTGTTTGATGTCTTCCAGAGCAACTTCAGTAATGTTGCTGATCGTTGTGGCTGAATAGGCTGAGCCTAAGATTCTTTCGATAAATTGACCGATTTCTCGTGTGCTCATACCACTTTGATACATTTTGATAATGGCTGTCTCAAGCCAACCATCACGACGTTGGTAAGGTTCAAAGAGCTGCGTATGAAAGTAACCTTTACGATCACGTGGGACCGAAAGGTTCTCTATTTTACCGTACCGGGTGTCCAAAGAACGCTGATAGTAGCCATTTTTACTGTTCTTCTCATCAGATCTCTCGACCTTAAGGAAGTTTTCGAGTTCCTCTTTCATAATCAGCTCGAGCTTTTCTTTAATAAAATCCCGCAACAAGTTTTCAAGTTGATTTTCTAGCCCAGAATTTGCTAAACTTGATTTCATAAGGTAGGGTACTCCTTTCTGTTATGGAATCTCGACAATTCCGAGGATACCCTACCTGTTTTTTTGTTTTCAAGTCTATTGCTTACACAAAATATTTTACGTCATCTCGGATCGTGAAGAATTTTATACATTTTTGAATAATAATGCCATAGAAAATTTAGATTTATAAGGGTCTATTTTTTATAAGGGGTATACAAAAGATGTACCCGAGGGGAATTTCTAAGACTCAAAGAGGCGGATAGAGGCCTCATTTGATTTTTCTTGATTACATATATATCGAGTAGGAGGGGGTGACTAACCCCCGTCTCCGGGTAGAGAGGCCACCCAATTGGTGGCCCGAACCCCCACAGAACCTGGCGTGCAGATTTCCCGCACCGGGCTCTTCAGAAAAAGATTCATAGTATGACGTACAATTTCAATTCCTTATAAGGGATTGAAATTCTCGGACGCACAATAGGAAACCAGGATTTGATTTGGGCATATCTCTCCCATGTCACATAACCTTTCCTGCTACGGCTGCATAACATCTTGTGCCAATATTTATCTGTTGCTTGGTACACCTTGTAGAGTGACTTTAAATTTCCTGCCATCCCATAATAATTGTAGTGCCCTCGCAACATCTGATTAATCTTCTCAACCTGCTCAGGAATAGGCCAATGGCGAATCAAACGCAATGTTGTCTGTATTTTACCAATGCTCCGCCTGAGACGTTTCTTTTCCGTCTTTCGTCCCACCATGAAGTTTCCTTTCCTGTTTCGCGTACAAAAGTGTGTAAAACCGAGAAAATACAGCGTTTCTGGCTTCTTTTTACCCTGTGCTTTGGCCTGTCTGCTTGCAAATCTCCCAAACTCAATAAGGCGGGTTTTATCCGGCTCCAGCTCTAGTTTAAATTTATGGAGCCGTTTCTTTAGCGCTTCATGGAAACGATTGGCATCTGCCCGGTATTGAAAGCAAACGATGAAGTCATCAATGTAACGAATAAGGTAAGCCTCACCTTTTAGGCGTGGTTTTACAGCCTTTTCAAACCATAAATCCAGCACATAGTGCAAGTAAATGTTACTCAGCAAAACATCTTTCCGCTGATGATTTCATTGAGTGTAGCCAGTGCATGATGCTGACCTCTTCCCGGTCTGCCACCAAAAGAACAGTCCAGAAAATCCTGCTCATATATGGCATTAAGGACTTCAGCCGTACTTCTTTGCAACGCTCGATCAGCAATGCATGGGACACCGAGTGGCCGCTTCTCTGCCTTACCTGGTTTGGGTATCCATACCCGGTTCACAGCAGGCGGCTTGTACCCCTTGCGGTGTACGGCCCTCAACATCTCTTCTGACCAGTTTGCAAAATCTTTGGACGCCTCTTCTTGGGTGATGCCATCTATTCCCGGTGCGCTTTGTTTGGGTATGTGTTGCAAGCATTTCCATAGCCTATCTTTGGTTATATGATGGGCAAGTGACGTAAATCGAAGCGTTGGTTCCTGTCTCGCTTTCTCTGCTATTCTTTCTAATTTTGTTGTCATGGCTAGGTTTCCCCTTCCTTTGGATGAAGGCCTGTATCCTCCCTTTGAATGGAGCCCATGTTGCCTTAGAAAGATTCCATTTCTGCTGACCGCTTCCCCACGTAGCAGGCTCTCCCTGCCTCAGAGTACTATCAGTCAGTAAGACTTCCAGCAGGCCATCAGGTATCCCTTGCTTTGTTAGGCTTGTTCAACCCTATCCACTCAGGTGGAAGCCTGCTGGATCTCCCTTGTTCCCAAGGAGCCCATGGGCAGCATGCCGTAGGTACGAACCCCGGAAGCAACAGTCATCCCCTCGCCTTAACGGTGATGCTGTTTCTGCTTTCCCCATAGAGAAATAAGGTCAGCTACTTCGAGCACGTGTGATTTCGGGGCTAATAATCCTGTTCACTTTATTCCGGCCTACTGCCTTCCTGTCTACGCTTCGCCGTACATGTTACCATGCACCACGCAAGACTCGGTACAGGACTGCTGGCTAAGCTTTATCCTGGTAGCCATTTCAGGCTACTTGTGCTCCTTGAACTTGCAAGGCGCAACTCTCACACCACCTAGCATGCGGGTCCGCACTAGGCGGTTCGCCAATCTTGACGAATGTCGCAATATCTCTGCGTTAAACCCTTAAGCCCTTGCGCAAGCCAATAGGCTTTGCTGAGGGCTTTGTGTAGTTGAGGCGTTTTAGTCGTTCGCCATGCCCCTTTACGGGTATTGGCAATCTCGAATACTTCATGTTCTTTAAGTCCAAGCGCCCTTAGTTCGCGGATTCGGGTTCGGATTCGTTTCCATTGATGCCAACGGCATAACCTGAGTCTTCTCCTTATCCACTCTTCTAAACGCTTCAAAGGGCTTGGTGTCTCGATTAGGGCAAAGTATCCTATCCATCCCATCGTGTATTGATTCAGTTTCTCGATTCGTTCCTCCATTGATATGCTCCAGTTTGGATTGGTCAGCTGCCGTATCTTGGTCTTAAAACGTTGGATAGACTTCGGGGCAAGGCGTATCCGGGCCTGGCGTTGGCTGGTGAAGCTGAAGCCCAGAAACTTCCTCCGCCATGGCCGGTCGACCGCGCTTTTCTCCTCATTGACTTTGAGTTTTAGCTTCTTCTCCAAGAATCTTTGGATGCTTTGCTTCACACGTTGTCCTGCGCGCTTGCTGCGCACGTAAATGTTACAGTCATCCGCGTAACGGCAGAAGCGCACCCTCGCTTTTCAAGTTCCTTGTCCAAGTCATCAAGAAGAATATTGGCCAATAGCGGGCTCAATGGGCCCCCTTGCGGAGTCCCCTCCTCTGATCGGACTTTGACACCAGCAATCATGATCCCAGCTTTTAAATAGGCCCGTATCAGCTTCAGGACACGCTTGTCCTTCACCCGTCGTGCCACCCGGCTCATCAAAATGTCGTGATGAACCCGGTCAAAGAATTTCTCCAGGTCAATGTCCACAACGTATCTATATCCCTCTTGGATATATTGTTGCGCTTGCCGGACGGCATCATGGGCCCGGCGTTGGGGTCGAAATCCATAGCTGTTGGACGAAAAGTGAGGGTCAAAGATGGGTGTAAGCACTTGGAGAATGGCTTGTTGGATGAAACGGTCTATCACGGTGGGGATGCCTAACAGCCTGACACCTCCGTCAGGTTTCGGGATTTCAACCCTTCGGACAGGTGCTGGCTGGTAGGTCCCCTCCAGCAGTTTTTGTTTAATGGCTGGCCAATGCTCCCGGAGGTAATCTCGGAGGTGTTCAGTTGAAACCCCGTCGATGCCGGGAGCGCCTTTGTTAGCCTCCACACGTTTGAGTGCTTTGGTTAAATTTGGCCGTGATAAGATGTTCTCCAACAAAGCCATCGAGATATTTCTCCTTTCGCGGGATGAGGTGTCAGGTCTTGCCGGGCAATGCTCAGCCCTCATTCCAAGGCCCTCCGGGCTTCACCCATCCTTCCTTGGAGGAGTTCCGTCAGGAATTCTGCTTCAACGCATTGCGTCTCGAAAGAGTCTGATTCATCCCTGAATTGACGTTCGGTCCTTCCCTTTTCAGGCGTCCCTTACTCAGGTACTATGACCTCTGCTGACTCCTGTACGTTCAGCAAAACCTTTCGGTTTTGGTTACCATCTTCAGATGGCGTACCATACAGGCCTCCCCGGATAAGAGCACGGACTTTCCACTCATGTACCTGCCCAATATACTGCCACAACCCTTGGCGGCTTTGGACTTCGTCTTGTTTGGCAGACTCATCCGGTTGTAACAGCCTCAAATTGGGTTCGTGTACCTCAGGTCGAGTGTTTGCCTCCAGCTTCCTTCAGATTCCGCCTCACGGCGGACACCCTTGCTTTCAGCTAACGGTAGGCGCTCGCCAGCCCCCGTTCGGGACTTTCACCCTATAGTCACGCACCCATGCCGGGCGTACCAAAAAAGACGGCTCAGTTTGCTAGCCGTCTTTTTTATATGCTATCTACCCCCGAATTTATTCGGGGAAGGATGTCATAAAACCTCTATCTATCTTATAAATGCAGAAAAATCGGATGCTAATGCATCCATCAACCACTGTGGATGCATAGGAAGCATATCGGCGGGAAGTTCCGCTGGATTAAAGAACTTGACTTCTGCGGATTCTTTTCTATCGGCTCGTATGTTCCCGCCATCCACACGACAGAGGAAACACAATGTTATAAACTGAACTACGTCGCCCGAAGGATAGCTGAACACTTGTGATGCTGGATGGGAGTAGACACCGATAAGCCGTTCCACTGTTACTTCCAGACCTGTTTCCTCCATGACTTCACGCTTAATGGCTTCTTCGACGGTCTCACCGGGTTCAACATGTCCAGAGGGAATCCCCCATAATCCATTGTCAATGCGTTTCATCAGAAGAACATCTCCTTGCTCATTGAACACCACTGCCGCAACACCGGGTTCTACGCGTTCTGGCCAGGGAAATGGCGGTTTGCTCCACGGTACAACAGTCATTGCAGGATCAAACAAGGATGACAAGTTGCGAATTGTAACATCCGGAGCACGAAAATCGTATTTGGAAGGGAAAGTGACTGGCGCTTCGGAGATAAGGATTCCCGTATAACCCATTCCATGCGCCCCGAGAATGTCGGTTTCGGGTGAGTCTCCAATCATGACAATGCGTGCATTAGCAGGTAGATCTTCGGTTGCTATTTGAAACATGACTGGGCTAGGCTTTCCAATCACGACTGGACGCCGTCCCGTAGCCGCCTGTACCGCTCGGATAAGTGATCCAGTGGCCAAACTTCTGCCAGAAGAAACGGGGAACGAGGTGTCCCCGTTTGTCGCAATAAAGTCAGAACCCTGTTGAATGTATTGTACCGCCTCGTTCACTTGCCGCATCGTTATATCGTCGTCATAACCGATCACCACTGCCTGAGGTTGATTATCAGTGTTTATCCTTACCTGCTGTAGACTACTCCTCATTTCTGAGAGGAAGTCCGGCGTTCCTAATGCAAACACAGATGAATAGCCGCGCCGTTGAATGTATTGGATTGTGGCCCATCCTGATGTATATACTTGCTGTTCATTTACATCCAGTCCCAATCGACGCAAGCGTTGCGTAACTTGTTCTCGTGTTGCCCGAGGATCGTTGGTAAGGAATCGTATAATCTTCCCCATTTGTCGAAGTCGTTCAAGGGATAATTTAACGTCCGGAAGTAGCTCATTCTCCAGATAAATGACCCCGTCGAGATCAAATAGGAACACGTCAAATTCTGCAGCAATCACCTGCTGCCCCCCTTTTCATGTGAGATAAAGACGGTCTCTGTAGAACACCGTATGGTACACTTAGCCACTATTTACTTCCTTGCGACAAAGATAACAAATGGCGGATACTCTGTTTCCCCCATCCATGAGCATGAGTGTTCCGCCGTAAAGGATTCCAGTTCTTGTTTCGGTATATCTTTGAGCGTCGGCTCCAGTACGTCAATTATGCTGAATCCCGCTTCTCTCAGTGCCTCAATGTACATCTTCTTGGGCCAATGATAATCATAAAGAATCAACTCAGAATGATCAGGAAGACGTAGCCGCACTTCCCTTTGTTCTCCATATGCATACTGTCTTCCCGACTCCCCACTTCGAAAAGTCGAAAAGCTGATCCCCGTGGTATCTGGATTTGTATCTAGTATGATATACTTCGCACCCGGTTTGAGTACTCTGTATATCTCTTTGATAATTCGCCGAATTTGTTCTTCTGATGCGATATTGATGAACACATAACATGTCATTGCGCCATCAACGGAGTCGTCTTTCACAAAGTCTAGGCGATCATTCTTCACTAGACGATAATTAATGAAAGGATGCGAACGTCTCTGACGAGCAATTTCCAACATGCTTTCCGACGCGTCTACCGCCAAAACCGAGTGCTCTGCTTGCGTCACGTATCGAAGCGCCACTTTCCCGGGACCACATCCGTAATCTAGTATCAGTGCCCGAGTAGTGCGTAGTTCTTCGAACTGCCGGAATATGAACCTGTATCCAAGAAGTTGCTCGGGAATGTCTTCGTAGTATTCGAAAGCACGTGCGATCTCTTTGGAAGACCAAGACGTGTCCATGTCAGTCCCTCCCCCTATATTGCATTACATCATTCACATACGAAGACCAACGGTTTGCGACCAAGTACTGGTAAACGGGGATCAGCAGTTGATAGATTTCCCGTTTGATGGCCTTCTCGCGCACTATCTCTCGATACACCTCAAACAATATGACGACCTGTCTCCAGTACTCGGGCAAGCTCAAGTTCGACAAGTCAGAAACACTGGGTTTAAATTCGTTCTCTCTTAGCCGTTGCTCCAACTCAAGAACTACGTGGATATACCTCCAGTTGTCCCCTAGTGGCATCCGTGGAAAACTAAATGGATACATGTATGACTGAATTTTTTCCGCCTCAGCAATAACCTTTTCTGCCCATTGATAATCGGATTCGTATACGTGGGCCGAGCCCACCATGTGGCAATATGAGCCGACTTCGAGCCCAAGTTGTCGCGCCAAGAGTTCTTGAACAAACGTAAAGGAGAAAACATCGCTTACAATTCCGCGAAATGCATCGTTGGCACGCATATAAGTCGTCATGTATAATTTTCCGTTCCGCACAAAAAACTGCCACCCGATAGTACATGATACGTCAATGTTGTCACGGGTTAGGCTCTCGCTGGGATCGAAGATTTGAATCACAGCACGCTTTGTTTCCGGATCGTCGTTTGTTAGCAGATTTACTATCCGATCCCATTGGTTGATTTGCTCAGGCCCAAAGCGGAAAATCTTAGGTCCATATGCAGTCCCTGTGAGTGTTCTTTGGTCTGCGGAATACTTTTGCATGGATTTCGCGTAGTATGAAATGAAATCGAGACTATTACTTCCCGCCAAATACCATAACACTTCAGCGAAACAGAAGACGATATTTGTCCTTCGGGAGGGTAAGTAGCATACTCGTTCAACAGGGTTCAAAATCACAAAAGCATTGTTGAGCACCTCACGACTCCTGAACCCGCGTGGAGCATTGTAGAACTGTGGGTTATTATAAACTAACTTCAGATTTTCGACATATGCATCATGAAATGTATTGTATTGTCTCATCCCCCGGTTTGTCCCCTCCTCATTTGGGTTTGATCCGGAAGGAGAACCTCTAGTTCGCGATAGTAATCCACGGGTTCTCGGAACCAAATAAACGTCACGTCCGCCACAGCATGAAGACCTCTAATGAGAAACGCGTAGTCCTGTCCGTGTTCGAGTAGTAATAGAATGTGTTTACCGAAGGCTGAGGCCCACCCGATTTCAATGTGAGTGCCTGGAGAAGGAGGACTTCCCGGAAATGCGACAAAATAATCACAGGACCGAATTTCTTCAAAGTCAATCTTGGTGCATTCTTCGGGGGTCATGAACGCTTTTCCCCATTTCTCACGCTTGTGCGCATTGTGTACCGTATAGCCCTTCGATTCGAAAAATTCAATTAGTTCCTCGTACTGTTTCCGAAATCGCTTGTCCATTTCTCCACTTCTGGGATCCATTAGGCTCTTAAAGGGACCAGCGAGAAAAATCTTTTTCGTCATGGACCATGCTCCTTTCCATGATGTGCCCAGGGGTTTTCCCTGTGCGTTTTACTTGTATATGTCTCGGCATCCCCTAGTTCACGCAGAGATACGAGGTAAAGTAGTATGAATCATTCTAAATAAAATAATAAATATAATAAGGTTAAGATACCAAATTATTAATAATACGCTCATCGGAACCAGTAGGTACCGTCAAGAATTTTGTGTAAGCCCGTAGGGCACCTCTGGAATCGTGACATATTTAGACCTTCATCATCCTTAATTACTAATAAAAAAGTATCAGAAGCTTCTGTCAAGGGCGAAGTGTATACGAGCCCCTTGACAGGTTCTTCGAACTTTTTAAAATGGCATAAGGATGATGAAGCTTATATCTCATAGCGTT
>NZ_JAUSUQ010000030.1 GCF_030814135.1 Caldalkalibacillus uzonensis
TTTGACTCAAAGTACCAAACATTGAAGTTTACACGTCCTAAGGAGTGCAAAGACTGTCCGCTTGCACATGATTCCCTTTGCCAAAAAGTGTATAAGATTAGAATCACAACCGACTTGCGACGATACACAGCACCGGCCCGTGGCTCAAAAGCTTGGCAGAGCATTTTTAAAGAACGTACTGCTGTAGAACGAGTGATAGGTTACCTAAAGGAATATTTTCAATTAAACAATATTCGTTATAGAACTGGTAAACGTGCAAAAGCTCATTTCGACCTGATTACCCTTGTGTACAATGCTTCAAAATTAGCTTGTGATCGTATCAATCTTGAATTACTAACTGCCCAAAGAGCCGCTTAAAACTCGCTTTTTAAAACGAGAGTCTTAGAATTGGTGCTCTTCGAGCACTTTTACGATGAGCAATTATGAAATTGATTCACTTACTTTATTTATTACCCTTATATAAATTGATCTTACCCTCTCCATAGCAAAAAGCACAAGTCACAGTAATATTTAAAATTTTGGGTCGCTGTGGTTCCCTTCCCTTGACAGCGTACACATACAACACGAATAGCCGTGTAATTTATACCCCACATCAATTGTTTTTGTTCTCATATGGGTAGTTGCTGTACTTTCCAACGCTTCGAAATGAACGTATACTTATAGATTAAGTATATTATATTATTTCATTATATTTAAATGAGTCAGGTAATTGAATCATAACGGTAATGAATACCGTGCAGCTTGTAGACAAAGTACCGAAGGTACAGAAGGTCTACAAGCTTTTTTGTTGAATATATAAAGTAGGATTATGTCTTGAGGGGGCTTACGGCATGTTATCGAAACGAAAACTCGGTATCAGTTTGAAGTAGTTTCCATTGATGATACCGAAGGATCATTTAGTTCGAAAAATCGACCAAGCTATTCAATTTTGACTTTATTTATGTGATTTGGTTACTGATTATTATTCACCAGACAATGGGCGCTCAAATATAGACTTTGTGGTGTTTATTAAAATTGCTTTAATCCAATATTTATTTGGTATTAGGTCTATGCGCCAAACGATCAAGGAGATTGAAACGAATGTGGCCTATCGATGGTTCTTAGGTTACGATTTAACGGAAAAAATTCCGCACTTCTCAACCTTTGGCAAAAATTATGTTCGTCGTTTTCAAGACACTGACCTAATATTCTATCGTATTCTGAAAGAAGCTGTAGAGCATGGCTTTGTTGATCCGGAGGTCATCTTTATCGACTCTACTCACGTTAAAGCTCATGCCAATAAAAAGAAATTTATCAAGAAGAAAGTCAGAACTGAAACCTCATGAAAGAAATTAACGAAGATCGGGTGAATCGTGGAAAAAAGCCTTTGGCTCCCAAGGCAACAACTGAAACAAAAGAAGTTAAGGAAAGTACAACGGATCCTGAGAGTGGTTATTTTGTTAAGAATGAAAGGGAAAGGTTGTTTGCTTATTCTTATCACACGGCTTGTGACAAGACTTGTGACAAGAATGGATTTGTTTTGGGAGCCGTTGTAGAGCCTAGTAACATCCACGATAGCCAGGTCTTTGCGGACCTTTTTGAAAAAATTAAAACTCAGATAGGAAAGCCTTCAGCTGTTGCTCTTGATGCAGGTTATAAAACGCTACACATTAGTAAGATGCTTATTGATGATCATATCCGTCCTGTTATGCCCTATACACGCCCCCAAACGAAAAAATGATTCTTTCGAAAACATGAATATGTTTATGATGAGTATTATGACTGTTACATTTGCCCGGCAGGGCAAACCCTTGAGTACTGTACAACCACCCGTGAAGGATATCGCCAATATAAATCTGATCCAGAGTTTTGCAAGAATTGCCCGATGCTCTCACAATGTACCCAAAGTCGAGACCATACAAAAATTATTCATCGGCATATCTGGCAGGATTATCTGGACGAGGTAGAGCATTTGGCATACCAATGAAAACAAGGAAATATACGCAATGCGCAAAGAAACAATTGAACGCGTATTTGCTGATTTAAAGGAGAAGCATGGCATGCGTTGGACTACCCTAAGGGGTAAGAAGAAAAACACGATGCAGGCGATGCTTGTTTTTGCTGCCATGAATTTGAAAAAAAGCTGGCCACGTGGAAGTGGAGAACCAACGGTTCTCTCATTTTTTTGCCTTCATTCACAACAAAACCCCTTCTGAACCTTCGGTTCAAAAGAGGTTTGTCTTCAGTCTGTGACCGGGAGATGTCTCCCGGTCTCTTAGCCAATTAAAATGTTGTCTTCCGGGTATCTAATTTTAGATCTAGCTGGTCTTAAGGCCAGGGCAAAAGCAAAGGTTAGCGGACCTAAACGTCCAATAAACATCGTGGTAATCACAATTAATTTCCCTAGCGGCGACAATTCACCTGTCACACCCATGGATAGGCCTACGGTTCCGAAAGCGGATGTTGCTTCAAATAAAATCTCCAAAAAATCATATTGAGCCGTATGTTCTGTAATGGTTAACAGTAAGCTAACCAACAATACAATGCCAAAGGAGAGAATAATAACCGCCAGCGCCTGGAAGACAAGATTGTCACTAATCCTTCTTTTAAGGACAGTCACATCCTCTTCCCCTTTGACAACACTTCTGAGTGTCATGATGAGCACAGCGAGTGTTGGTTTTAATCCCTCCCCCTGTAGAGCCTGTCGAAGCCCCAACAAACATGAGAAAAATCGTAAACAATAAACTTGTACTCATCATGGTACCCGTATCAATGGTGTTGAACCCGGCTGTACGGGGTGTGACGGCCTGAAAGAACGATGCCCACAGGCGTTCAGCCAGGGTCAAATGACCGAACGTCTGCGGGTTAAATGATTCCATGATAAAGATAACGATAAAGCCGCTTAGCGTTAAAATGGACGATGTTAAGATCACAACTTTGGAATGGAGCGTCAGTTGTCGCCACTTTCTCTTTTCATAAATGTCCACCAGCACCGTAAAGCCAAGACCGCCAATAATAAATAAAGCGGAAATGGTCAAGTTGACAACCGGATCCCCTACATATTGACTCAGACTATCGGGCCACAAAGAAAATCCAGCGTTATTAAACGCTGAAACGGAATGAAAAGCAGCTTGGTATACCGCCTCTTGATGGCAAAAATCACACCAAATGTCATAAAACCAAGTCCGCCAACTTGGATCAAGAGCATAATGACCAGCTGTCCAAAGACAGAAAAGTCGGAGCCGGTATCCAGAACAACCAGACCCGTTACACATACCGCTGAAGTTGCAGTAAATAAAGCATCCAGCCATCCTATGCTCTGGGAAGTAGCTGAAGAAATCGGTAACGCCAGAAGAACGGTACCGATTAAGATAACGGCAGCAAAACCTAATATCATGGTTTGTTGTGGACTTAAATCGTTATTAAATATACGGAAGCGCATATTTAGGCCTAACCCCTATCTAAATTCCCTGGTAAGACTTTCATCCAGAAGTTCTTGTTCTAACTTGCTGAGATCCCGGTCTTTCCATGGCCACGTGAGTGACGCCATGCGCCTTGATCCAGTCTACAAGCATAAGCAAGTCTTCAGTCATGGTAGAAAACGTGCGGATCTCCTGATGATCCGGAGTAATAATACAAGCGACGACGTTCTTCTTATGAACGTCTAATCCACAAACATGAGTATGGATAACGTCCATGTTCGTTCCCCCCATGCCTAACATGTGATAAACACAGGCTGGCGATGCAACGACCATACACGTCATTCTATCCCGCGTGCTTCCCCAGGGAGCAACAGTCTGTGGTGCACCAGGTCGTCGGGGTCTGTCTAATTAACGGGCTCATGGCACCAAGGTAAGACGACCTCGCTGGCCAGCCTAAAATTAAGTATACATGGACGAACTATTTTCATCATCTGCTGGTGCCGCTTTTGCGGCATGGAGGTCTAAGTAAATTTTACCTTTATTTCCTAGTCTAATTTACCTATCTTACCGTTTATAATTACGGTAAGGTAGGTGTAGCATATGTTCTTGGTATCTATGTTATGTGAAACTTCAGATAAACCTTTTAGTGACGATAAATATATCTTTGAGCCAAAATTTGATGGGCACAGGCTGTTAGTCTCCAAAATAGGAGATGAAGCCAAGCTCTATACCCGGCACGGTAACAATTGCACTTTTAAGTATCCAGAACTCATTAATGTTCCAGTGTTAAATGGCAAAGACATCATACTTGACGGAGAGGTTGTGGTTTTAGATAGGGAAACGGGCAAGCCTGATTTTGAACTTGTTATGAAGCGTTTTCAGGGCGGTAGCGGTCCTGTTGTGCAGTTTGTGGCATTTGATATACTCTATTATGATGGAGAGGATTTGCGCTCTCTGGATGTAATGGAAAGGAAAAAGATTTTAAGTGATGTTGTAGAAGAAAATGCCTTTTTTAGTGTAATCCGTTATGTGGAAGGTGAAGGAGAAGCTTTGTTTGAAGCTATACAGCAACATGGCTTGGAAGGTATTGTAGCCAAACTTAAGGACAGCAAGTACGAGGGTAAACGTTCAAAGGAATGGCTAAAAACGATAAACTACAAGTATGAAACAGTGGAGATAGCAGGATATCGAAAAGATGAGTTTGGTTGGTTAGCCGAAATTAATGGTCGTCCAGTTGGTGTGATTGAACTTGGTGTACCTCCAAAACATAAAAAAGCCTTTTCTGAAGTGAGTCGTCAGTTGATCGTTGAAGAAACAGAGGATATTGTTCGACTGGAACCATTGATTAAAGCTAAAGTAAAATTTAGGAACTGGACAAGGAAAGGCTTAATGAGATCGCCTGTGTTTATTGATTTTGTTACAGAAGAAACTCGATAATAAAAGCTAAGTTTAAACATAATGACAACATACAAAATATTAAGCAAAATCAAGGAGAATAAGTAACATAATCATATTCAACCTGGAGTGCCCCAGGATGCGTTTCAAGCTCAGAGGATCCCCTCCAGACAATAAAAGTTAGCTGCATAAAAATAAGTAAAGTTAATAAGTGACAGTCTTCACGTATCTGTCACTTTTTTAATCCAAACCTTATTTTTGTACAAAAAACGTCATTGTAGCTTCATAATCTTGATCATCTTGCTGATGATCCTCGGCTTTAATTTCAGCCCGAACCAAGTAATAATCGGCTTCTCCGGTTTGCCATGTGATTTTACCCTCTTGATCCGTTTGCATGCGGATATCCGACGAATCACTTCGGCGAATAACAGCGACTTCAACCCCTGATATAGGTTCTCCTTTTAAGAGGAGCTGGGCTGAGACTTCTGTACCCGGTGTGACCGCTGCCGGATTAAATAAAGGTATTAATTCAGCACGTTCAGGTGTTACTTGTTTGTCGAAGCCTTTTATTTTTTTCGCTTTTTTTAAGTTCGGGACCTTGCTTGATGCTACAAATGACTTGGCACTGCGCAAAGTCGGTTCTTCTTCATAGCCGTAAGTAAAATTTCCTTCCGCAGCAATAATGTATGCACCCTGTTCTTTGGTTTGGAAGGAGCCAGCGTAATAGTTATTCACTCCAATACGCTCTTCATCCACTTCAGCCAATTCCCCCATATAAAAAAATTGATCGGTAATATCCATTGTTTGACCGGAAGGTGTGATCACTTTTACTTGAGAGTCCTCCATTCCCCAGTTTTGATCGATCCGGTAACTGGTATGATCATTGGAATGGTTACCAAACAACAACTCGACATACACTTGTTGTCCGGTTTCAACAATGGGTGTGTTCGTCTGGGACCAGCCATTATGTGAATGGGCCAAAGCAGACGAGATCGTTCCGAGCATTATACATAATGCTAGTCCCAATCTCATGAATATTTTTCGCATGACTTGTCCTCCTCGTCATATATTCTCTTTTAAGGTTGTCATATAACTGTTGTCTTTATTCAGAAAAACAGGTTGATTAGATACTCAAAAATACCCATCTTAGTTTAAAGCTACACAAGAAAGGCGTATTTGCTGCTGAATATCTTCATACCGATTAGGAATGATAACAATATAAATGCAACCGAACTATGTCAATAAGGAGGTGAACATGGTGGCTAAGGATTACTACATCGCCCGTGATGCATACAAACTGGAGAACTTAGCTGCTAAAAAGTATCAATTCTATGCTCAAAACGCAACCAACCCCGAGGTCCAACAGCTATTTTCGCAAATCAGCCAGGTTCAACAAAAGACAGCTCAAGAGTTTCAACAAATGATGAACCAATTCCCTCAATAGAAAGGAGATCTAACATATGAAAGATACAGACATGTTGTTTGACGCTGCTGAGTTTGAAAAGCAAACTGCTAGTGCTTTCGCTATTATGGCGGCAGATGCCGGCAGTGAAGAATTGAGACAAAAATTGATTCAACATCAAAATACGTTGCAACAGCATCAGCGTCAATTCGTTCAATTGATGGCCCAACTACAAGGCGGCCAACGAAACCCTGTTTAAGCAACTCGAAACGTTTTCTGTAGTTTTAAAGGTCATGACAGCATTAGGTAAACGACTGGTCCATATAGACCAGCCACAGACTGAAGACAAACCTCTTGTGAACCGAAGGTTCAGAAGGGGTTTTGTTGTGAATGAAGACAAAAAAATAAGGGAACCGTTTGTTTTCCCTTCCATGTAGCCAATTTTTTCAAATTCATGGCAGCAAAAACAAGTATAGTATTTTTACCCCTTAGGGTGATCCAATACATGCCATGTTTTTCTTTTAGATCTGCGAATACGCCTTCAATGGTTTTCTTTCGCATTGCGTAAATCTCTTTGTTTTTTATCTGTATGATACAAATACTCTGCTTCATCCAGATAATCTTGGTAAATATGACAGTGAACTTGTTCGTCCGTCAAGATATGGCTAAAATCCACGGCGGCGACGCAATAAAGCAAGAAGTAAAAAAATAAAGAGAATTCGTCTGAAAGGGATCCTCAGGAACTGAATTTCAGTTCCAGTTTCTTTTTTAGCTATTCCATCTGCGGTTTGCGCTTTAGTTTCGGAGCTGGTAGATACGCCCCTTCCTAATGGCATGAGATCTACATAGTAAGGAGTGACCCCGCATATGGTCCCTCTTACACAGCCTCCATCCACCATTCGAATTTCTACAGGCATGCCCATATAACGTCTGGCAATGTGGTACATAGGATGTGGCATAACATTTCACCCCCTTTGTCCATTCAATGTATTGTATGACATTGAATCAAAAGGGGTATGGACATCTGAATTTGGTGATCCGTGTATTTTTGTTTGTGACGGGATGGCCGCCTTTCCTCTTTTGGCAGTGCCATAATAAAATGTTGTAGACCATCATATATGGTTAACAATCCATGAAAGGAGAGATCAGTATGGATAGCTTTGCGTTAATTGTTGTTTTGTTCGTGCTTTTAATTATTGTAGGATGTGGATGCTTCCTTGGCCGTGGGGTCGCTTATTAAAAAAACTTGGAGATCTGCCTCTTTAGGAGACTTTGTCTACAAACTGAGCCCTCACCATAGTGGTGGGGGTTTTTTTACTTGGCGGCTAGAAGCCTAAAAAACATTGGCAGGGATGGTAAAAGCTATAGGATCCAAATTTACCTCTTTTAGACAAACCCCCACCCTTTTCCGTCCTTCAAAGCATAAAGTGTATAAGTAAATTTTTTCGAAAGGGTGGATTAAAAACAATGGAAGAGGTACCTGTAACTGGATTATTGTATGATTCAGAAGCTGATGGTCCTTTACATTCGCATACCCTCTATATCACTTCATGGGATGGCAGGCCAGTTCATACCCATCAATTTAAAGGTGTAACTTCATTTGATGTAGGGCATAATCATCGATATGCAGGGACAACAGAACCGGCACCGAGTGGTATTCAGCATAGGCATCGTTATTTTACTTTTACTTCATTTGATGAAGGACACAGACATGTCATTCGGGGAGTAACAGGACCAGCGATCCCACTCCCGAATGGTGGACATTATCATGAATTTAGCGGAGTAACCACAGTTAGTGGTGCTATTCGACATACACATAGATATAGAGGGATAACAAGTCGTTAAGAGAGAAAAAGAGGAGTTGCCCCTCTTGTTGTTAATTTATTGGGCCATAGTATTGCCTCCTACCCAAGCCGGGTGGAAGGTTTATTTTTTTGTATCTACATATTACGTCATAACTAGATATGGTTCGCCGAAGGATTCGACAAAAGAAAAGCAGAATGTTTTAGGTGGAGGTGTCTCAGGTGGAAAACAAGATAAAGGAGTTGCTTGATGGACGTCCTATTACTTGGCTATTTAAAAAGACTAGTATCCATAGGAACACGGTAAAATCATACATCGATGGGAAAATCCCGACTCTAAAAAATGCGGATTTAATAGCTGATGCGTTTGGGGTAACAGTTTATGAAGTCTGGCCCAAGTTGATTAGTGTTCAATATCTTCAGGAAAAATAATGATGCATTTTATTTTGTTTATGGGGAAAATGCCTATTTTTACTTAAGGATGTGGAGGCATTATAGGTATATGCATAGAATAGAATGCCTAATCTGATCTTGATGTCTAAAAATTATGGAGAGGAGAATGATAGTGGATCAGCATTTCCAATATCCGTATTACTGCCCTATCCCACCTCAAGCTTTAAGCTTAGGCGGAGAATATCGTCCATGGGATAACAATTGGAACAATAACGATTGGAATAATAATTGGTGGAACAACAACTGGAACAATCCTGTATGGCCACCTTATTGGTATCCCACCTGGAACAACAATTGGGACAATAATTATTGGCAAAATCCTTGGTGGGACAACAACAATTGGAATAACTTTAATTCTAATATGATAACAAGGCAACGAGCAGTTGAAATTGCTTTGCAACGTATACCTGGACAGGTAATTAAAGTTGAAATGGATACGGAAAACGGACGACTGGTATATGAAGTATATATAAGAACTCCTCAGCACATATATGAGGTTAAAGTTGATGCATATGTTGGCCAAGTTCTTAAAGTGGAGATTGAAGATTAACAAAATTTCCTCGATATATTATTAAGTAGTGAAGTTAAGTCCGTATAATTGTGTAAAGACGAATCGAGTTTAAACAAAAAACAAGCCAATTTCAAATCCCTAACTCAGAATTAAGTTGACTACACAGTATTTTATGCGTGACATCCTGGATGCTGCCCCCAAGGCTTTGCAGACTGATTTAACTGAACACATCAGAGCGATTCTTCATATGCAGGCTGAATATGCCATGGCTGTCAAGGGAACGTAGAATACCAAAGCGATAGCGAGGATATGCCACGAAATGCCCTTGACAGCATAATCCTACAGACATAATGGCTATCTCGGGGGAAGGTGTCCTATAGGTCACCAATACTTTGGCACAAGGTAATTAGTTTTATTAAACAGTTACAGTCTTATTAATTTGATTTAATTTGATCAAACTTGATGGCAGGTCCGAAGAATTCGTAGTGTATTTTTTCTGCTGGAATTCCCAATTCTGTTAGGTTTGTGACCATCGCTTTCATAAATAGTGCAGGCCCGCAAATATAATAATCTGCTCCATCTTTTACGTAGTCTTTTAAGACATCTTTTGTAATATGTCCTGTAATATCTGCGTTTTCTGGTTCTATAGGTTGGTCGTAACAGAAAAGTTTGCTTGCATTCGGTAATCTCTCAACTAATTCTTCTACATCTTTCTTGAATGCATGCACCTCTTCATTTCTTGCAGCGTGTATAAATGCCACAGACCGCTCAGCATTTTCTTTTGCAATTGTGTTGAGCATGCTCATCATTGGTGTAAGTCCGACACCACCGCTTATGAAAACAACTGGTGTGGAATCTTGTACTTTTAAGAAAAAGTCACCTGCTGGAGCGCTGATTTCAATTTCATCCCCTACTTGAATATGGTCATGTAAATAATTAGATACTTTTCCTTGAGGTTTATTTGGTTCCGCTTCACGTTTTACAGAAATTCGAAAATAACCTTTTCCAGGTGCATCCGATAAACTGTATTGGCGATTTGACAAATAGGTGTCATCTGTTACTTTTACCCGTACAGTTATATATTGTCCTGGCAAATAGGGTGGTACAGGTCCTCCAGCTTTTGGTTTTAAGTAAAAGGAAGTAATAACTGAGCTTTCTTTTACTTTTTCTGCAACTACGAACGGTTTAAAATCTCTCCATCCACCTGGTTGGCTTTCTGCCTTTTTGTACAATTCCTCTTCCATATCAATAAATACTTTTGCAATAACCCAGTAAGCTTCTTCCCATGCATAAAGGAAATCATCTGTTGCAGCATCTCCAAGAACTTCTTTCATTGCAGCTAATAAATTTTCTCCGACAATTGAATAATGTTCTTTTTTTATGCCTAAACTAACATGTTTATGACAAATTTGTTTGACAGCTGGGACGATCGCGTCAAGTTGATCAATGTATTGTGCTGCTGCGTAAAGACTATTTGCTAATGCTGTTTGTTGTCTGCCTTGTTGTTGGTTAGTATGATTAAAAATATTCAATAGTTCAGGATTGTTTTTAAACATTCTTTTATAAAAGTGTTTCGTAATTTCCGTTCCTCTTGCTGCAAGTACAGGTACTGAAGATTTTACAATATCGATGGTTTTTTGAGATAACATCTTGTTCACTCCTTCGTTCAAAAAAGATGTATTTTAAATACATCTTTAAGCTAATACTTTTCAAGTGTAAAAGCAATATTTTAAATACATCTTTAAAAAAACTGTCACACTTTGTTTAACAGACGTTAAAGATTGGTATATATAATATAATATTCAATATCAATTCATTAAGGGTGAGGATTAGAATGAGGTTAACGAACTATACCGATTATTCTTTGAGGGTATTAATATATTTGGCGACCAAACAAAATGGAGAACTTTCCAATATACAGGAAATTGCTGATGTATATGGAATTTCGAAAAACCATTTAATGAAGGTGATCTACCAATTAGGAAAAAATGGCTTTATTGAAACGATTAGGGGACGGAATGGAGGGATTAGGCTTGCACAATCCCCATCTGAAATTAATATTGGAGAAGTTGTTCGCAAATCTGGGGAAGATTTTAATCTTGTTGAATGCTTTGATCAAAAGAATAATCAATGCATTATTTCACCAGTATGCAGCTTACGGCATGTATTAAATAAAGCGCTCCAAGCTTATTTACACGTACTAGATGAATACACGCTCGAAGATATTGTGAAAAACAAGCAACCGCTTTTTAAGTTATTGCATTTATCTAAGTAGAAGGCTATATAATTCAATGACAGGAAGAAGGAGAAAAAAGAACCATTACGTTTTATTGAAAAACTCTTTGTGAATTGTACTTGAGGAAGATGAGAAACTGTTTAAGACCAAATTCTCCTCATAATAGTAATGAGTAGAGCCATTTACATCATGGTTCTGCTCATTTATTTTGTTATACTACATTTAATAACTTGGGTAACTTTCTACCGGATACTGGTTATTAATTGATAGACAGAGCAATTTCCAGGCTGTACATGGCAACAAATGCCAAACCCATTAAGAAGGAAAGGCATCATCTCTATATGTGATGAGGAGAGGAATTATGAAAATCCTTTGCGGGGCTGAAGCAAGGAACCATTAATGTAATAATCCTGTCTACTTTGAGAAAAATAAAGCTAATGAAACTTTACTAAAGCCTGTTTCATATGCCAAAGGAGTGGATACGTGTGTTTTTTCATATTAAAGAGTTGCAGTATAATGCCAAGCCGGACAAGCCAGACCCTGTCTACGCTAAAAAGCTGCAGGAAATCTTGGGTGGACAATTTGGGGAGATCACAGTGGCCATGCAATATTTATTCCAAGGCTGGAATTGCAGAGCTGAAAAGAAATACAGGGATATGCTTTTAGATATAGGAACTGAAGAGTTAGCCCATGTGGAAATGCTGGCCACGATGATTGCCCAATTGCTTGATGGAGCCCCGGTTCAGCATCAAGAAGAAGCAGCTCAAAATCCAATTATAGAAGCGGCACTGGGAGGGATAAATCCCCAGCATGTTATCGTTTCGGGCTTAGGGGCCACCCCCACAGACAGTGCAGGTTATCCTTGGAATTCACGTTATACCATTGCCAGCGGCAATTTGTTAGCCGATTTTCGAGCCAATTTAAATGCCGAATCCCAAGGTCGCCTTCAAGCCGTTCGTCTATATGAATCCACAACGGATCATGGGGTTCGAGACATGTTATCGTTTCTGATAGCCAGGGACGCCATGCATCAAAATCAATGGATGGCGGCCATAGAAGAACTGGAACAAACGCAAAACCCGGTGGTCCCCAGCACGTTCCCTGCAGAGATGCAAAAACAACAAGTGGCATATTCCTTCATGAATTTTTCAAAAGGGGATGAGAGCAAACAGGGACGTTGGGCAGCAGGGAAGAGTTTTGATGGAGAAAGCCGTTTTGAGTATATTGAGAACCCGGAAGCCATGGGCCAAGCACCCCACTTAAATCCCCAACCACCCTATATTCACGGCACACCAACGCAACATTAAATACACCAGACGGTTAAAATGATAAATGGCTGTTCCATACAGGTAAAAAAGGGACAGCCATTCCTTTTGTTGAAGGTCTAGGATTAATTTGTCTAAGGCATAATCCTGAATATGATTTGTCACACTAAGAATACAATTTTAGTGTACACCCATCCTAGCTTTATAAAAAGGGTAAGCAACATTTATCTCTTAGGTTTAATGCTCTCCAAGCCGATTTTGTTCTCCCATATTTTGTGCAGTACTCGCATTGGCACCCGAGGTCTGAACATGTTGGGTTAAACTCCTTAAGGATCGGTCTTCTGCAGTTCGTAATCAAGTTCTTGTGGACTATTCACATCTTCTTGCATTCTCCGTGCCGATTGTTCGATCTCCTTGCTGTCAGCGGGTAGCCAGTAGGAAACATTTACCGCCTATACTTTCCGCGGTTATGCTCAACCCTATATAATGGGGTCAAATTATTTATGAAGGGGACCCAAACTATGTCAATTTTAAGGAGGATGTTTATGGGTGTTTTAAGTGGAAACCCCCAAGATCAACCGATGCACTACGGAGAGGTTTTCGGAACCTGGTCTTATCTGATGGCCGCGAAAGGAATAATCGCTGCTTACCAAACGTTTATGAACCATACCGGAGATGAAGAATTGCGGAGTTTTCTTAAAGACTCCATTGATGCTGCCAAACGGGAAGAGTCCCAAATCGAGGAGTTACTCAAAGCAAACGGTGTCGGGCTGCCTCCTACACCTCCTGAGCGGCCCAAAGCAGATTTGGAAAGTATTCCTGTCGGCGCTCGTTTTAATGATCCTGAAATCGCGGCAACTTTATCCAGGGATATTACCAGTGGCCTGGTAGCTTGCAGCACCATTATGGGACAAAGTATCCGGGAAGATATCGGCATGATGTTTGGCCAAATTCATGCCTCTAAAGCTCAGCTTGGCGCAAGATTGTTAAGAATGCAAAAGGAAAAAGGATGGCTGGTTCCTCCTCCTCTCCATCAACAAGTGCGAGAAACGGTTGAGGTTTAAAGGGCTAACAAACATTTGGTCTGCCTTTCTCCACGGAAGGGGTTGGAAATTACTGCCCCTTCTGTTATTTCATACTTCAACACCCATCTCAATCGCTCTTTTATTTGCTTAATCAGGACTTCCCGCAAGCGTGATGAAGTAATGTGGCATTTGGATATAGGTAACCGGGGGATTTTCTCCCGGTCTTTTTTGTGCAACAGTCTGAATATGTTATCAGATGATATATAAAACAAAAGCGAATGCTACAGGGTTAAAGCTTTGAGAGGGGGTTAGCCACCTTCATAATTTATGATGTAAGTTAATACACCTTGGGTGTCCAAGGGGGAAATTAATCAATTATTAAACTTCTTATTGATATGGCTGATATTATTGGCCAAGGTTAATGAGTGTGAAGAGAGACTTAGAGGGTTCAGGCCTATATTTTAATTATGAGGTCAGGACCCTCGTTTTTTGGTGAATTTACCTTTGTTGAAACTTCGTATGTCTCCATCTGATCAATTGGAAAAAGCTTCAAATGGTGTTAGTATAGTTTCATGGACACATTTTAGTTAAGTCCCTTACAATAAAAATTGGGAGAGGATGTGTCCAATATGAACCGTAAGAAATTCAA
>NZ_JAUSUQ010000031.1 GCF_030814135.1 Caldalkalibacillus uzonensis
CCTGGGTTACAGAACACCTCAGGAAGTGGAAGATCTTTTGAAACATTCCGCTTAAAACTTAACTTTTTTGTGTCCAGGATATTGACTCAAATCCATGTTGTACAGTCGTTGCTGAGGTGTACATGAAGTTGTTTAAAAGAAAAATAGTCTTCTGAAACGTCTTCTGAATGGGAAAAATGAAATGAAAGCGATGCTGAAAAAAGGGATGGCGAACGGGAAGAAGAATTGGACTTCAGATCCTTTTTCTTTTGTTTTTGTCCATCGGCTGTCTGACCAGTCGCTTATAATGGTTGATCGGACGCAATTCCTCTGGCTACTGGTGTATGATACTCGTGTGTTGGGGTAATGCGGATATACTTCCATCGAAAATTCTTCCATCTCGGGTGTCAATTCTGGCCACTCGTCCGATGTTCGCTTGGCACAGAGATAATATTTATACATGGTCTTCGCTCCTCCTGTAGCAAATCTTAAAGCTTAAAAAAATTCAATTTCCTATGTGGGACGGTTATAAAGAAGCTCTTGACTGTCTGAAAATTTAGTGTTATCTTTATATTGATTTTTTTAAAATTTGACTAGGGGTATAGATACAGAAAGGAGAGGATTATTTTTGTTGCAATTGTAAGCGATTACCTCACGATAAGCAAAAGTGAATGAATATTCATTCGTTTTGGGGGGATAAGAATGTATACCACTTTAGCCGATTTATTTAACCAAACGGTACAAAAGTACCCTAACAAGGAAGCACTGTACTATGTACAAAAAAATCAGCGTTGGACGTATGCCGAGTGGAATGACCAGGTTAATCGGCTGGCCAATGCTTTGATCGAAACGGGGGTTAACAAAGGAGACCGTGTCTCAACCTATTTGTTTAATACAAGTGAACTTGCGACAGCACTCTTTGCATGTACCAAAATAGGGGCTGTGTTTAACCCGATTAACTTTCGTTTATCTGCAGATGAAGTGGCTTACATCATCTCTGATGCAGAGCCTAAAGTGTTCTTGTTTGAACATGCTGTTGCTGCGAATCTGAAAAATATTCACTCCAAATTTCAAGATGTGAACTTTTGGTGTGTCGATCCAGACCCTCCAAGCTATGCGCAATTTTATGATCAAAAAGTTAGTGCTGCGACAAGCGATGAACCTAAGATAGACGTTGATGAAGAGGATTTGTATGCGATTATGTACACCAGTGGGACGACAGGGAGACCCAAAGGCGTGATGCATCGTCATCGTGATATGGTCGAGCAAAGCCTGATAATTATTAGTGCTAGTCAACTGACCCCACAAGACCGTGGACTAGTGACAGCCCCGATGTTTCATTGTGCGGAGCTTCATTGTTGCTTTATTCCCCGCGTACATGTTGGCGGCAGTAATGTAATCATGCATCATTTTGACGTCAAGCAAGTGCTTCAACTGATCCAAGATGAAAAGATTACATTATTCTTTGCAGCACCAACAATGTGGAACATGTTGTTACAAGAGGATTTGTCACAATACGACTTGACTTCGTTGCGTAAAGGATTTTATGGTGCTGCCCCGATGGCTCCCGCTTTAGTAAGAGCCTGTCAACAAAAACTCAACATTGGACTTTTGCAAGCGTATGGCATGACCGAGATGGGACCTGCTGTCACGTTCTTACTAGAAGATGAACAACTGCTTAAGGCGGGCTCTGCCGGACGTGCCTGTCTGAATCATGATATTCGTGTGGTGCGCCCCCTTGAAAATGGACCGTCAGATCCCGATGATATTGCTGGTGTTGGTGAAGTGGGTGAAATCGTTGTCAAAGGCCCATGTATGATGATTGGCTATTATAACAGACCTGAAGCAACGGAAAAAGCCCTCTACAAAGGTTGGTATCATACTGGTGATCTAGGTTACGTTGATGAAGATGGTTTTTTGTGGATTGCAGACCGTGTGGACGACATGCTGATTAGCGGCGGTGAAAACATCTATCCTCGTGAAGTCGAAGACGTCCTTTATGAGCACCCGGGTGTTCTTGATGTCGCAGTTTTAGGTGAACCCGATGAAAAATGGGGGGAACGGGTGGTTGCTTTTATAGTGAAAAAAGACCCAGCCGTTACGGAATCAGACTTAGACCTTTTTTGCAAAGATAGTGGAAAATTAGCAGATTATAAACGTCCGAGAAAATATTATTTCGTTGATCAATTACCACGTAATGCCAGTGGTAAAATTCAAAAGTTTCTTTTGCGAGAACAATTACAGACCAATGTAAAAAGGTAAGGGGAAAGAGAGATGACAGCCAGTTATTTAACAGAGGAACATCAAATGTTTCGTCGGTCGCTACGCAGGTTTCTTGAAAAAGAAGCAGTGCCTTTTTTCGATCAGTGGGAAAAAGAAAGGCTTATCCCCCGTTCTTTTTGGAAGAAAATGGGCCGACAAGGATACTTGTGTCCTGATATTGATGAAAAATACGGTGGATCAGGGGTGGATTGGGGATTTTCTGTCGTGATTAATGAGGAATTGGAACGGGTGGGTTCGGGTTTGGGCGGTATTAGTCTGCACAATGACATTGTTGTGCCATACATCTTCTCTTACGGTACAGAGGAACAAAAGCTGCGGTGGCTTCCCGGCTGTGCCAGTGGAGAGATTATTACGGCAATTGCCATCACCGAGCCCGGGGCGGGTTCTGACTTGGCCAATATTCAAACCACCGCGGTCCGCGACGGAGATCATTATGTGATCAACGGGCAGAAAACCTTTATCACCAACGGCATACAATCCGATCTTGTATTGGTTGCCTGCAAGACGGATCCCACAGCTGTACCCAAGCACAAAGGCATCAGTCTGCTCATGGTGGAGCGGGATAGCTCAGGTTTTTCACGGGGAAGAAAACTGGACAAAATTGGGCTTCACAGTCAGGATACTGCTGAGTTGATATTTGAAGACTGCCGTGTTCCTGCCGCCAATCTGCTAGGTGAAGAAGGAAAAGGGTTTGCCTATTTAATGGAGAAGTTGCAGCAGGAGAGGCTTGTGGTTGCGATCGCTGCCCAGGTGGCAGCTGAGGAAATGCTGAAAATCACGATAGAATATGTGAAAAGCAGGGAAGCTTTTGGCCAGCCGATCAGCAAGTTTCAAAACACGCAGTTTAAGATTGTGGAAATGGCTACAGAGATCGAAGTAAGTCGTGCTTTTCTTGATAAGTTAATTGCCGATCACATGGCCGGCCGGGATATTGTGACTAAGGTTTCCATGGCCAAATGGTGGCAGACGGAAATGGCCAAACGTGTTGCTGCTCACTGTCTGCAGCTGCACGGTGGTTATGGATATATGGAGGAGTATCCCATCGCCAGAAGGTACCGGGATATCCCAGTTGCCGCCATCTACGCAGGTACCAATGAAATTATGAAGACCATCATTGCCAAAAACATGGGATTGTAAGACCAAAGTGGAGAGGAGATAATAATGAATCTGCCTCTGAGTTCTATTCGCATTTTGGATCTGACAAGATTGTTGCCCGGACCATACTGTACCATGCTGTTGGCTGATTTCGGCGCCGAAGTCATTAAAATTGAGGATCCGAGTACTGGGGATTATGCCAGATGGTATGAGCCGAAACAAGGTGAAGACAGCGCCATGTTTGTTTCTTTGAATCGGAACAAAAAGAGCCTCAGTTTGAATTTGAAGTCCGATCAGGGAAAGGATATTTTTTTACAACTAGTCCTGACAGCGGATGTGGTTGTGGAATCCTTTCGTCCTGGTGTAATGGAACGGTTGGGACTGGGTTACGGTGCCTTGGCAGAGCTCAATCCGAAACTCATCTATTGTGCAGTGACGGGCTACGGACAGGATGGTCCTTACTCTACTTTTCCTGGCCATGATATAAATTATTTGAGTTATACAGGGTTATTGGATTTACAGGGAGAACGAGGCGGACGGCCGGTAATGCCAGTTGTTCAAATTGCCGATATCGGGGGCGGTGCCTTAATGGCGGCCGTCGGAATTTTGCTGGCGCTGCAAGCGAGAACACAAACGCAAAAAGGGCAATTTGTCGACATTTCCATGATGGACGGAGTCGTTTCCTGGATGCAGACGATCCTCCCCAATTATCTAGCTACAGGACAGCTGCCTCAGCGCGGTGAATCGGTCCTGGCCGGCGGCAGAGCCTGCTACGGGGTTTACCAAACTGCTGATCAGCGCTACCTTTCAATAGGTGCGCTGGAGCCTAAGTTCTGGGAAACTTTTTGCCGGGTCATTGAACGACCTGACTTGATTCCCCGCCTTGAAGCCCCTTTAGATGACCAGGAAAAAATGAAAATAGAAATTTCATCCATTATTAAAACCCGGACCTTGTCCGAGTGGCTGGCTGCATTCAAAGATCAGGAAGCGTGTGTTTCACCCGTCCACAATTTAAAGGAGGTTCTAGAGGATCGGCAAATAAAGTACCGTCAAATGATTGTGGATGTCGAGCACCATACTTTAGGAAAAATCCAACAACCCGGTATCCCGATCAAAATGTCGGCAACCGGCGGTTCTATTCGTATGCCGGCTCCGTCACTGGGTGAACACACTAAAGAACTGCTGGCGGAACTCGGCTTTACAGAACAACAGATGCAACAGTTGAAAAAAGAAAATATCATTTGAGAGAATATAAGATCTTTTTTTCCATCACGCAAAAATCAAAGAAATTTATACGTTCTAAGGGGGAATTATATGGAATTGAAGAAATGTGTTGCTATTATTACTGGGGGAGCGTCTGGATTGGGTGAGGCCACGGTAAGAAGGATTGTAGCTAACGGTGGAAAAGCAGTCATTTTGGATGTATCCGAGGAGAAAGGAGTAAGGCTGGCAGAGGAGCTGGGAGAACATGTTGTTTTCTTACAGGCGGATGTCACGCGTGAAGAGGAAGTGAAGGCAGCAATCAATATTGCAATCGAAACATTCCGCAATATCCACGTCCTGATCAATTGCGCTGGAATTGGGGTAGCTGAAAAAGTGTTAGGCAAAAATCAACCGCATGATCTCTCTACTTTTGCAAAGGTAATCCAGGTCAATTTGATTGGGACATTTAACATCATACGCTTAGTTGCTTATAAAATGGCAGAAAATGCTCCAAATGAAGCAGGTGAGCGCGGTGTCATTATAAATACGGCTTCCGTGGCCGCTTTTGAGGGTCAAATTGGCCAGGCTGCATACAGCGCCTCCAAAGCAGGAATCGCAGGGATGACTTTGCCGATCGCCAGGGAACTGGCAAGATACGGGATTCGCGTTATGACGATTGCCCCGGGACTGTTTGAAACTCCTTTGTTTGCGACACTGCCCGAAGAAGCACGAAAGTCGTTGGGCGAAATGGTGCCGTTTCCATCCCGTTTGGGCTATCCTGCGGAATATGCCCATCTTGTTCAAAGCATCATAGAAAATCCGATGCTTAATGGGGAAACAGTCCGGTTGGACGGAGCCATTCGCATGCAACCCAAATAAGATTTGACCAAGTCAAGCAGGATGAAAGTGATGAGTTTAGTAAAAAGCCAGTGTAGGTGCATTTTCATCAAAATAAATGGAGGGGATTCAGTTGATGGATGTTCAACTCACCTTGCACAAAATGGTGGAGCGTGCCGAAAAACTTTTTCCAAAGAAACAAATTATTTCCCGTACAGCATCTGGAATTTTTCGTTATGGCTACCGGGAGATGGGGGAGCGTACACGACGCCTATCTAGTGCACTGGAAAAAATCGGGGTGCAAAGAGGAGATAAAGTGGGGACGTTAGCCTGGAATGATCATCGACATTTGGAAGCCTATTTTGGCATTCCGGGGATGGGGGCGGTCCTTCACACCATTAACATTCGTCTGTCACCCCAACATATCGCATATATCATCAATCATGCGGAAGATAAGGTTTTGCTGATTGATCAAGATTTTATACCATTGATCGAAACGATCAAAGATGAGCTGAAAACAGTCCAAGCTTATGTTGTGTTAGCGGATAATTCAGAATTAAAAGATTCTAAATTAAATCCGCTTTATTCCTATGAAGATCTTCTGGCCAAGGCTGATCCACAGTATCAATTTCCCGATGATTTAAATGAAAATGATCCGGCCGGAATGTGTTATACATCAGCGACAACCGGATCACCTAAAGGCGTTATTTATTCACATCGCGGAATCACACTGCACAGCATGGCTCTGGGGTTGGCTGACACAGCGGCGATTTCTGAATCAGATGTGTGTATGCCTGTTGTACCGATGTTCCACGCCAATGCCTGGGGGATGCCGTTTGCGGCCACCTGGTTTGGCTCATCACAAGTGTTGCCCGGGCCTTGGTTTACACCGGAATTGCTAGCTAAACTGATCCACACTGAAAGAGTTACAATAACGGCAGGTGTTCCAACAATCTGGCTGGGTCTGTTAAAAGAATTAGAAAACAGTGGTGAGGTGTACGATATGAGTTCGCTGCGTGCTGTGCTTTGCGGCGGTTCAGCAGCACCACTCGGGATGATCCGTACCTTTGAAACAAAGTACAATATTCCGTTCATTCACGCTTACGGCATGACTGAAACAACGCCACTCGTCACCTTATCACGGCTAAAAAGTTATCAAACCGATTTATCTGATGAAGAAAAACTGGTGATTCGCGCGAAGCAAGGGTATGTGGTGCCTGGTCTGGAAATCAAGGTGATCAATGATAATGGCGAGACTGCTTGGAACGGAGAAGAGATGGGTGAATTGTTAGTGCGCGGGCCATGGATTGCCAATGCTTACTACAACGATGAACGCTCTAAAGATGCCTTTAAAGACGGTTGGCTCTATACAGGGGATATTGTCACCATTGATGAAGAAGGAGTCATTAGGATTGCTGATCGTACGAAAGATCTCGTAAAAAGCGGGGGCGAATGGATCTCCACGATTGATTTAGAAAATGCCCTGATGGGGCATGACGGTGTCTTTGAGGCAGCCGTAGTGGGCGTGCCCCATCCTAAGTGGCAAGAGCGACCTGTCGCCTGTATTGTCCTAAAACCGAATGCCTCAGTGACAAAAGAAGAGTTATTGGATTTTCTAAAGCCCCAATTTCCTAAATGGTGGCTACCTGATGATATCGTATTTATGGATGAGATTCCCAAAACATCGGTGGGTAAGTTCCTAAAGGCCACCTTAAGAGAACAACTAAAAGAGCATTTAACCGTTTAAAAGTGCAGAATGAAATCCACCCCAGTATTTGAAACACGGGGTGGATTTTCTATTCCAGCACCGTTCGGTCCTGTGATCGGCCCAATGATCCGGACGGGAGTACCAATCGAAAACCCTTTCAAAAGTTGTTTCGGGCTCCCCATCACACCATTACACCTCTGAGAATGACAAATGTGATGTCGGCTCAATAAAACCTGATATAACAATCAGGAGACGAGGTATGCGCTCAGTTTGGATGGCTTGGTGAAGTGAATTTTTCAGTGATTTAAATTTAATGAGGAGTATTGACGCAATATGCATTAGAAGAGGCAAACAACGTCTATGTGTCCCGGGGTGATGAGTATGACCTGATGCTGTATCTGAAATGGAACAACAACTAACAGTGCATCCACACTTCATATGTGAATAAATAATCATTTTGAAATAATATTCAATTTTTTTGTGATTTATTTAAAAAATATCTTTAAAGACCAAGAACAAATGAAATAAAAGTTACAAAATATCATAAGGAGAAGAGAGCATTGTATACCACCCAAGAAATTGTTCGTATCTCAAAATTATATTATGAGTTAGGCTTGACCCAGCAAGAGATTTCTGAAATAGAGAATATTTCAAGGCCAACGGTTAGTCGTATTTTAGATGCTGCAGTAAAAGAAGGTATTGTAACGAGGTGAGTTTTACCCACCCCTGGCGGGCCCAATAAGATGAGGTTATAAACCTGTTCAATCCATAAGAGTTCACGCAGCTGCCGACGTAGGGTAGGCTGGGCGTTAATATCGAACTCATCGAGGGATGGTGGACAGGAAAGTCGGCCCACTTAAGTCGTTTGGCCAATTGTTTTTCGTCCCGCTTGCGTATTTCGTATCCCAACAGTTTCGTCAGAAACTGTTGATAACTGAATCCATTTGTTTCGGCTTCCATCAGTTGTTCCTCAATCACTTCGGCGATGGAGGCCAGTTTGAGTGTTTTCAAGCTGTGTTTCAGTTGCATTAAGTTTTCTGACATAGGCTCTCTTCCTCCATGATACGAATGTAAACTTGAGGATCTCGAATTTCTGCTTTAACTTGCCAGTGAGGTTGATGTCCGAGCATGATGGGTTTGATCTCAGGTTGATGTTCTTGCTGGTGTGCTTGTTGTCTCTTTGCTTGTTGCATAAAATGTTGTACTGCATCGCTAAAGGCTGCTGCACTGTACAGTTGGTATGTCAGACAGTAGGCTAAAAAAGCTTGTCCAATCACTCCAGAATGATGGTTGGCTTTGTTCATGACTTCCTGTATCTTTTGCAATTGATCTCTCATAAAACGCTGCTTCCGCTGATAGATTTCTTTCAAAAAGAGGGTGGCTTGATCCGGTTCTGGAAAACGCCCGGCCACTTGTTGCATCAACGCTTGAAGCAGTTTAGCATAAATAACCCTAAATTAAAAGAAATCGAGCAAATGGTTTGGCGGCTAGCGCAGGATATCTGTGTGAAATTGACAGAGAACATACTGGAGGAATTGGACCAATACACAAAAGATTTTCAAGAAAATATACTTCAGCTTTCGGTGCAAAGAAAAGGTTCGTTTATGATGCATAGAGAATGGGTCAATCTGGCCAGCCGGTTTATCCGGCAAAAAAATGAGTGGCAAATTGACTACTTTGTTGTCAGGAGTGCTGAATCATTTTTGCTACCGAAAGCAGAACAGGAGTCGATCGAACGCATTTACCATTATTTTTACCAATTAAACCTTGAGGAGCAACAGCAGTTTCTACGCGAGTGGTATGAGGCAATGGACGAAACGTGGACATGGGATCAGGTGTTAGAGCTGTTAAAGGAGTGGAGATAGAAGTGGAGATAAGGGTTCAGGAACTGACAAAGATCATCAAAAAGCAACGTATCTTATCCAATGTGACCCTTTCATTTTCAGGGGTCTATGGGCTGTTAGGGCCAAATGGGGCTGGTAAGACCACGCTCATGAAAATATTGGCCAGCTTAATGGACTTTAATGAGCGTGTTCATTGATGATGAGTTGATCAGCACAAGCACCTACGTTAAACGAACAGATCATATTGGGTACCTGCCCCAGGACTTTATGATTTACCCGGATCTGAAACTGTATGAGGTGCTGGAGCACATCGCCATCCTTCAAGGGGGCCATCTTTCCACCTCGTACCATGACCAAATCAAAGAGGTCGTCGAACAGGTCAATTTAACTGACCATTTACATAAAAAAATGCGGGAATTATCCGGTGGCATGCGGCGGCGTGCAGGCATCGCCCAACTTTTACTGCGCAAGCCGTCTATCTTGCTTTTTGACGAACCAACCGCCGGGCTGGATATTGAGGAGCGCGTGCGTTTTCGCAATCTCCTGAAGCAACTGGGAAAACGTTACACGATCATCATTTCCTCTCACCTTGTTGAAGATATTGAATTTCTGTGCACCAAAATCGGCGTGATTAAAAATGGAGAGGTGCTGTTTGAAGGCGGACCAGAGGAATTAAAGCAAAAAGCAGCCCATTGCACCTATGAGATAGACGTTCCTCTTGCCAAGTTGGATGAAGTCATCGCCACCCGAGAGGTTGTGCAAATGTATGAGGAACCGACCCATATCGTGGTCCGTGTGTTATCAGATGATCCCATTGGCCAGCCCGTCAGCCCGCGTTTAATGGATGGATATTTGGCCCTGCTAAAGGAGTCTGCATATGACTAAGTTCATTCATTTATTTACTTTCGACATCAAATTGCTGCGCTATTTATACTTTTTTCCATTCGTGACTTATGTACTATGCGCCTTGTTCATGTTCATCACGGGTGCCCGGTCTGATGATCCGTATATGCCGTATATTTTTGTGCAGGGCATCGCTGTGCCCTTGGCTGGCTGGCATTTGATTTTTCTCTATAGCAGCCTTTATGAAGAAGGGGCAAAGGAAACCTTAATCGTTTATTATCGTAAGGTGCTCATCACCGACATCATACGCTACTCCCTCTTACACGGGATATTTATCTCGCTGCTGGTGGGTTTGACCACATGGATCAATGGACCGGATTTCTTCACAGGGACTTTAATGATGCATCTGATCCTGTTGTTTATCTTCTTTCAAATGGTGGGTCTCGCCATTTTAAGTGCCACAAATAGTCTAGATATCACGCTAGCGATTGTGGCCACCTATACCTTGGTGGAAGTTGTCACACAGGGTACTTTTATGCCATGGCCACATCTTTTTATCTTTGAGGAACCCATCCGAGACATACAGCTCGGCTTGACGTTCTTATCACTCGGCGCAGGCATTCTGTTATCAACAACGCAATTATGGTGGGCGTTTAAATAGGAACGGGCGTGGCAGGAACTGTTGCCTTTTTCCTTGTTAAATGGACATGTATTTCCATTCATCCGCACGATTAAATTTTCTGCGGCGTTTTGCAGAAGGACAAACGATGTTTTATGACCAACATGGAAAAGAAACTTTGGGTATTGGGGCCATTATTTAAGTCTGGATCAATCCTGCAGCATGAACGCCAAAAATACCCAAGCCAAAGGGGTTAGCCTGGCCCTTATGTCCATTGCCCGAAAGCAAGGGAGGGGACTCTGCCCTCATCCTGTTCAGCACAAGGGCACAGACATACAAGTATCCCAAGGGAAAAATTCCTCCTAAGGATATGGTAGAACTGGCCACATCCTTCCTCGGTGGCGGCACATACTTTGATAAACCGCTTAAAGAAGCATTGGAGGTGATAGAGAAAAGTTGGTTCAACAAAGCTAATCTTATATTTGTTGCAGACGGAAATGCGTAACTTAATAGCAGCTTTGTGGAGATGTTCAACCAATGCAAGAGAGAGAAACAGTTTAGTGTACTGAGTATTATATTAGGACATGAAAATAGGAGCACAGTGGAGTTGTTTTCGGGATTTCTTTTTCATTTATCCGCTCTCCTGTCATATGCTTAAAGTATAATGTGTTTGCATATTGGGATCTGTAAGCTGAATGACCACGCTTTTTTTATATTTTTAACAATGAAATAAATGCAGATTACGAAAAATGTAAGCTAAATGACTGAATGCATCATCGTTATAATGTAATTTTTGATAAGACATTAAGAAGGAGGGATTTTAGTGCTGTTAAGTCCAATGCCTGAATTTAAACTGAAAGATATCCATGGGAATATTGTTTCAACAGCCAATTATATCGGCAAAAAAACCCTGATTTTTATGTGGGCCTCCTGGTGACGTTGCCGTGAACAACTGCCTGGATGGCAGACGTTTTATGAAAAGCATAAACATAAAAACTTTGATATCTTATCGGTGGCTGTTGATATTCTAGGAGCAGACGTTGTCAAACCGTATGTTGAAGGAACAACTTTTACAACAGTGGTTGATACGGAGAATATTTTATCCAATCGCTTTGGATTCAAAATTGTTCCGAATGGCATATTTGTTGATGAGAACGGGACAATTCGTTTATTAAAGCAACGATTTTCAGTGACAAACGAAGGGCACGTTCAAGCTGTTGAAAAACTATTGCACGGTGAGGTTAAAAAAATAGAGTTTGAAGATGATTATTACGCTACAAATGATACTACTTCAGACCTTGAAAAACAGCTTGCTCAAACCAAATTCAAGTTGGGGATGGAATATTCAAATCAAGGGAGGAAGGAAGAGGCTTTAAAGGAACTTGATGAGGCCCTTGCCCTTGATCCAGACAATTTTTTGATCCGAAAGCAACGTTGGTATATCCGCTATCCCGAAAAATTTTCACCAACCATTGATATCGAATGGCAGCAACAGCAGTTGGAAAGAGAACGTGCTGAAGTAGAGACGGAATGTGGTCCCGAAGGCTGTGTCATTCCCGGGTCGCAACCCAAGAAAAGTAACGATCATCAAAGAGGGAAATAGATAGGGAAAAACCTCTTGGTCCATGTACACCAGGAGGTTTTACTGTGTAAAACCGCAGCTTGTAGACAAAGTACCGAAGGTACAGAAGGTCTACAAGCTTTTTTGTTGAATATATGAATATGAGCCTTTTGCAGAATTACGAAGTCTTAAGCCGTAAGGCTTAAAAAAGATAAAAAAAGGACTTCACCCCAAACTGTAGAATGTATAAGTGACCCAAACAAATAACATACAGAAGGGGGAAGTCACTATATACATTCTACAACAAAACCTGTTTTCCTTTGAAGAGTGGATCAAAATGGAGGAAGATGAACGTTTGGAATTATTTTTTGCTGACCTTGACCTTCGGCCATATGTCAAAATATTGCAATCTTCCTCCCCCAAAGGTCGAACACCCATTGATAGAGAAGCAATTTTGAGAGCTTTCTTGGCCGCTCCTCAACTGGGGATCGATACCTTTACCTGTCTTCATGAGCGATTAAAAAGTGATCTTAAATTCAGGTATCGTTGTGGCTTTGCTTTAGCTGAAAGTCCACCTAGTGTGTCTACCTTCAGCCGC
>NZ_JAUSUQ010000032.1 GCF_030814135.1 Caldalkalibacillus uzonensis
GGGTACTCCTTTCTCTTATGGAATCTGGACAATTCCGAGGATACCCTACCTATTTTTATTTTTTCAAGTGCTTACACAAAATATTGTACGTCATCGGCACCTCTGGAATCGTAACTATATTTAGACCTTCATCATCCTTAATTACTTATGAAAAAGTATCAGAGGGTTCTGTCAAGGGCGAAGTGTATACAAGTCCCTTGACAAGTTCTTCAAACTTTTTTAAATAGCATAAGGATGATGAAGCTTATATCTCATAGCGTTTAAGTGCCGTCTAAATAGAGAACGGAGTAACGCTTCTTTAACGGTCTTTGCTGCCATTGTTCAATATCCTTTAAGGGCCACCTCCGTATTGTTACTGATGGTTAGGATGAGCCCAAAATTCTTTCAATGAATTTACCAATTTCACGAGTACTCATCCCGTTTTGATACATTTTGATAATGGCTGTTTCTAGCCAACCATCACGACGTTGGTAAGGTTCAAAGAGCTGAGTATGAAACATCCCTCGTCGATCACGTTGAACCATAAGGTTTTCAATTTTGCCACAACATATGTCTAATGAACGTTGATAATAGCCATTTTTGCTGTTAGGTTCATTAGGTCTTTCTTAAAAAGTTTTCAAGCTCCTCTCTCATAATGAGCACAAGTTTTTCTTTAACAAAATTCTGTTAACAAGTTATCAAGTTCATTTATCCCGGAATTTGTTACACTTGATACCATAAGGTAGGGTACTCCTTTCTCTTGGGGAATCTGGACAATTCCGAGGATACCCTACCTATTTTTATTTTTTCAAGTGGTTACACAAAATATTGTACGTCATCTGGGAGATTCTTCATTTATGACCAAATTAAGCTTATATTTTGTTTTTCTTAGTAATCGTGAGTACAGGTACATTTTGATATGTGGGCTATATCGTTGTCCATTCAACGGTTCCGTTGGCATTGGATACAATGACCATAAAGTGGTTAGCCGTCCTCATCTTTTCGGACACCAACAATGACTATTATTACATACTTTAGTTCTGAAGAATGGGTCATGATGGTTACAGTTGGTTTGTTCCTATGGTTAGGATGGAAAAGAGAAGACATGTAAGAGAGACCACTCTGTTTATCTTCGCCATCGGTGGCGGATTTAATTTCCTGTAATAAGCGTTGTTTCAACGTGACCAACCTGAAGAACTTTCTTACTTTGAGTTTTTTGGATTCACTTTGAGTATATATTCTTAGTTTTCCGAGTGGTCATGTCATGAGTTCTTTTTTTGTTGTTTGTGGTTTTCTGAATTTTTTCATACTGATCAATAAAAAACATAGGTTGTGGACTCCGATAGTTCTGTTAAGCCTGCTGACGTTGATTTTTTCATTTGTGTGAGCCCTTGCTTCATTGGCATGGTTGAGTATCTGCTTCAGTTTGTATTTGATACTGAGTATGGAAGTTAATTCTATAATTAAGAAACAGGTGTACAACACAGACCTTCATCAAGTTTATCAACGCAAAAATAGATAAGATGACCTTGTTTGAAGGATTTTAAAATAGAAGCCTTTTTCAACTTTTAAGTGTAATGATATCATACTCAGACGTTGGAGGTTAAGGTATAATTAAATGGGTATTGCTTAATAGAAGAAGTATAAGATGATCAGTGGTCTTATCGTATCGTTAAAACACCGAATCTATAGCGCCGGTAAAATCAGAGGTGAATTTATGCGTCATTTGCTAGCATTGTTATTAATCTTTATCATCTTATTTATAACGGGACTATCGGTTCCAATGGCAATCTCTGATGCAACATCTCATATGGATGAACAGGCTGTTCATGTCGGTGTCGTGGATCAGTTAGCCAAAGAAGATATGACAGCTCGTCATCAAGATACCCGACTGGAACAACGTATGCGTGAATTCGTCGGTGACTGGAGTCGCCTTCAACACTTATTACCAGTTTTTTATAAAAAAACAATGTTAGATGATACCTGGGATAGGCGTCAGTTTCAATCCCGGGACAATGCCAAATACAAAGAAGCAGTGGCGGTATTTATAAACATCAGAACCCAACTGTTTTGGGAGCAATTAAGTACACCGCAACGGTATGTGATGGACAGGGATGAGGTTGACGGTTCCTCCAATCAAACGATATTCGTTTGATCTTGACATCACAGAAGGAGGAACATATATTGTATAAATTTAGCCGTATTATCGTTTTTATTATCATTGTGACACTGGCTTTCAGTTGGATGAGTGCCACTTACGATGATGTTGCAAAGGACATTACTTTGGGTCTTGATTTGCAAGGTGGATTTGAAATCTTATACGAAGTCACGCCTGTAAAAATAGGACAAGCTGTCACCCAGGATTTGTTATTGCATACCCAGGCAGCGTTGCAAAAACGAGTGGATGTTCTTGGGGTGTCAGAACCTGAGTTCAATATTGAAGGGGATAACCGCATTCGGGTCAAACTGGCAGGAGTGACCGACCATGAACAGGCCAGACGGATGTTGGCCACTGAAGCCCACCTGACCTTCCGAGATGTGGATGACAATCTTGTTATGAGCAGAGATAACATCCGGGAAGGATCGGCAAGGGTTCACTTCGATGATTTAAATCAACCGTATGTAGCCATCCAATTTAACGATCCGGATCTGACCCGTGAAGTAACCCAAAAATTATATCAACAACCGATGGTCATCTGGATGGACTGGGAGGAAGGGGACACCTTTCGAGAAGAGAATCAAAAACCCAATCCCAAATATATTTCGGCTCCCATTGTCCAAGCGGTGTTAAGTCAAGACGGTTCTATTACCGGTTTGAGCAGCTATGAAGAAGCCAAAGAATTAGCCGATTTGCTTAATGCCGGAGCGTTACCGGTAACTTTGGAAGAACTATCCGCTCAGGCGGTCGGAGCCAAACTGGGTGAACAAGCCATGACCATGACGGTGCGGGCTGGCATCATCGGTGGCATTCTCATTATGCTTTATATGTTGGTCTATTACCGCCTTCCTGGGCTAGTGGCATCTCTGACCCTGGTCGGCTACGTGTATCTGATCTTACTGGTCTTTAACTGGATGAATGCCACATTGACTCTGCCAGGGATCGCCGCACTTATTCTGGGTATTGGCATGGCTGTTGATGCAAACATTCTAACATATGAACGAATGAAAGAAGAGATCAGAGCTGGAAAGTCCATACAATCGGCGTTTCGTTTAGGCTCCCGGAGAGCCTTGGGCACGATAATGGATGCCAATATTACCACGGCTGTCGCTGCTTTAGTGCTATTCTATTTTGGTAGCAGTGCGATTCAAGGGTTCGCTGTGATGCTCCTAGTCAGTATCGTTTTAAGCCTGGTGACTGCCGTGTTCGGCTCCAGAATGCTGCTTGGTCTGCTAGTCAGGAGTCGGATGCTGGATGGAAAACCACGCTGGTTTGGCGTCAAAGAGAATGATATCGGAGACATCCATCTGAGACACACGCCTCATTCATTTGCTTTTGACTTTATCCAACACTGGCGAAAATTTATGACTGCTTCCGCTGTACTGATTGGGTTGGGTGTGCTTGTTCTCGGTTTCGCAGGATTTAATCTGGGTATTGACTTTGAGAGCGGCACACAGTTGGAGTTTTCCGTGGAAGAGCAACAACTTACCATCGCTGAGATTGAAAATATGCTTGCCCAAATAGACTTGTTTCCCGGTGACATCCGGTTGGCCGGGAACCAAAATGAGATCGCCCGAGTTGTTTTTGCTGACATACTGGACAGGGAACAAATCGGCCACCTCAATGAAATATTGAGCGCAATCTACGGCGAGGATTTTAGTATGAGCGAGACGACTATTTCTCCGGTTATTGCCAAAGAATTGGCCATGAAAGCGGTGTGGGCGATCCTTTTGGCATCTCTAGGAATCTTAATATATGTGGCCATTCGATTTGAGTATCGCTTTGCTATTGCCGCCATTGTGGCGTTGCTCCATGATGTTTTGTTCATCATCGCTGTGATTGCCATTTTTCGGCTTGAAGTTGATTTAACGTTTATCGCTGCCGTGCTGACGGTCGTGGGTTATTCCATTAACGATACGATTATCATTTTTGACCGTATACGCGAAAACATGAAAACAGCCAAAATCACCGACAGGAATGCTTTAGGAAAGTTAATCAACCAAAGCATTACTGATACATTTCCCCGCTCTATCAACACTACGTTAACTGTTGTATTTGCCGCTCTGGCCTTGTATTTATTCGGTGGAGAAGGCATCCGAAATTTTTCCTTTGCCTTATTAATTGGGTTAATGGCTGGGGCCTATTCGTCAATCTTCATTGCAGCTCAGTTCTACTGTGTTTTAAAAGCAAGAGAATTGAAACAAAAAGCAACGTCTTCTCACAACAGTGTTTAGGAAAACGCAAGCTGAGAGAGTGGTAAGGATTACCCTTATCACTTTCTCACAGTTTTAACACAGAAGTAGGCTCTTCAGAGGAAGCCAAGAATTGCTCTTAAACTAGCCTACACCACTGAGGGGAAAAATTACTTTACCTTTACTCCTTTATAAGCAAAATGCATAATAAATGAAGACTCTCGGAAAATAGATTCATAAAATTGATCAGTCCGTAAGGACTCACCTGCAGATTTAACAGTATACATCAGTTTTTCATGTTGTTTTCAAAAATGGGCATGACAAATAACCCTAACAGAGGGCTACTTTAAAAAATGGATGATTTTACCTTCATCTTGCTTATTGTCTGAACGGAGCCGCCCATTGATCAATCAACGAAGTCATGTTGATCCCATCATGTTTCACCCATGCATCTATGTGCAGGCACATGGCTGTCAAGAAGGCTTCTATATACCAGTCACGGGTATTTCTACGCTTTTTGTTCTCAAGCCCATAATCTTCCTTTAAACGCTTATTGGTTCGTTCTACGGTCGTTCGCCGTTTGTAACGTTCCTTCCAAGCCTTGGATTTACGGGGAATCCGTGTGAAATATCGCAGATTGTCGGCTTCATACGTGTAAAACACCCTGCCATAAGCCGAATCTTCTGGAGTGAAGGTGAATTCACCCTGCTGCTGGATATGTCCAGTGCTCCGTTTATTGAGGTCGATGATGGCACTGATATCCAAGTGCCGGAGAACCTGGTAAATGGCCATGGCATCGTGTGCCGAATCCAAAATACATTCTTTGATCTTAAAATCGGAATACAGATGCTTAAGTTCAAACAGGGACGGTACAAAACAGGCACTGTCATGCCGTTCGGCAGTAAAAATTCAGATAGACCGGGAGATCGTAAGGGCTGTCTGACGCTGTAAAAACGTAAAGACTACGGCCATAGTAATATGTCTCTCGCTAACTGTCCCAACCCCAGGAAGCATCGGGATCACTGAACCTGCGGGGACAGGAACAGCGATAGACCCGATTCTTCATACATTCACATGTTGGTTTGCCGTACCGGCTAGCCCCGGTACGGACGGAAGTTCCATCCCCGGAGACACTGAGGTTCTCTAAATCTCCCAGCAGCCCTTTTTGAGCCGAAGGCAGCACAAAACACGATTTTAAAATCTGTTGTAACAGGTAGTACGGGTACTTGGAAGGGTCTCCGGGATGTTTCATAAAATGACCGACCAGTCGCTGTACAATCCCAGGCTTTTGTAAAGGTGCTTTCTCTCCTTTCTTCGTTCCTCTTTTAGGCTTACGTCGGGCCTTGCGAATCTTGTAGGTTTGGTATGGACGTTCGTTCAACCATAAACGTCTTTGAAAGTCATAAAAAGTGGCAGCACCAGGGACTTCATCGGGGCTGAAGCCACTGTAAATGGCCCAGAGAGGAAAGGCGCGCATTTTGGTGACCCACTTGTCAATAGAAGTCTCGCCTATAAAGTGCATCAAAAGAAGAGAGCGAAAGAGACAAAGGGGATCCTTAGAAAGGGGATCCTTAGCTGGTCGGCCACGATGAGAGTACTGTTTCTGGATAAGGGGGCGGAGTTTTGATAAGTCGGTGACCCATACTTTGGCCAGTTCTTGCTGATTAAAAAGGATGGGTATGATCTCCCCTTTTGAGAAATAATGTCGTTTCAACTGTTCTAAAACAAAAGTTTGAAATTGCTCGTGTGTCAAACTTGGTCTTAACATGTGAATCACCGCCTTTGAGTGATAGGTCTGTAAAAAAATGCCTTAACTCGATTGTGGAGGCGATTCTGATTTGTCAAGAGGAAAGTTTGTTCGTATGTTTTGTGGAGGGAAAAACAAAAAAGCCCAAGGCTTACGCCTTGAGTTATAAATAATCTCGGATTTCCGAGAGAGTTATAAATAATAAAGGAGGACAAATAAAGACACAATGACGATGATGAATATTGGCATTGATACCGATCAATTTATATTTTTATTCTCACTGCTCCTCATCACTGGAGTCCTGGCTGCAAAATTTTCATACAAATTTGGAGTTCCTGCCCTTATTTTGTTTATCGGGTTGGGTATGATCGTGGGTAGTGATGGTCTTGGGATCATTTACTTTGATAATGCCTCATTGGCTCAGTTATTTGGGATTCTAGCGTTGATTATTATTCTGTTTGAAGGTGGTTTACAGACAAAATGGGATAACATAAAAGCCGTCGCTTATCCATCCTTAACCCTGGCCACATTAGGTGTTGTCCTCACAGCCTTTTTCGTAGGGATAGCCGTCAAACTTATTCTGGATGTCACCTGGCTGGAAGCGTTCTTGTTTGGTGCCATTGTCGGTTCAACAGATGCAGCTGCCGTGTTTGCCGTACTAAGAGGGAAAAACATCCAGAAAAAGTTAGAATCAACTCTAGAAGCTGAATCGGGAACCAATGATCCAATGGCCATGTTTTTAACATTATCCTTAATAGAATTAATACGCTTAGATCAAGGAAATTTGCTTCTCTTGATACCACAATTTTTGTGGCAAATGGGAGCAGGTCTCTTATTAGGATATGTCATTGGAAGAGGCGCAGTTTGGGTATTGCGTCAAATCAGGTTGGATTCAGGAGGACTGTATCCAGTCCTTGGATTGGGGATGGCCATCCTCGGGTACGGTGTAACAGCAATAATCGGTGCCAGCGGCTTGTTGGCTGTTTACATTTTAGCCCTGGTCATCGGCAACGCCGATGTTCCGTATCGTCATGCCATTTTCCGCTTCCATGAGGGCTTTGCCTGGATGATGCAAATCCTGATGTTTATCTTATTAGGATTGCTTGTCTTTCCGTCAGAAATTATTGGCACCGTGATGCTCAAAGGTTTGTTAATCTCCATTATTCTCATGTTTATTGCACGGCCACTTAGCGTTTTTATCAGCATGGTCTTTTTCCGCTATACGTTTAGGGAAAACCTTTTCCTTGCGTGGTCAGGATTGAGAGGTGCCGTACCGATCGTATTGGCTACTTACCCGTTGTTAGCCGGATTGGAAAACAGTCATTTGTTCTTCAACCTCGTTTTCTTTGTTGTTTTGACTTCAGCGCTTATTCAGGGTTCAACCATTTCACCTTTGGCTAAAAAACTGGGATTAGTTGGCCCACCAGAACCCTCTTCTCCGCATAGCCTTGAGCTGGTTTCATTAGGTGAAACAAATGCGGAAATCGTGGAATATATCGTTCAAAAACAAGACGCGGTTGTTGGAAAACGTATCAAAGATATTTCATTTCCAGAACGGGTATTGATTAGTGCTATTGTCCGTAATGATCAAGTCATAACACCTGAAGGAGCAACTGTAATCCATGAAGGGGATATTTTGTTTGTTCTTGTGAATAAGGATCAGGTTGAAGCACTAAAAGAAACTTTGACCAGGTAAAAAGCTCTACCGGCTGGATATAAAATATGATTGGTTAACACACGTCCCATTGTCAATGTAAGTACGTAGCATTTTTATCGGAAGACAAGGTATAAAACATCATTCCAAAGACATCTAAACTCTTAAAAACAAGGGTGGTAAGGCAACTCCTTACCACGCTCTTTAATCTATCCTTTTTTATTTGCCGTTTTAAGGAAAGTAGGGCTGAATAAAATGCCATGGCTCAGCAACATTTCCATAACATCTTTGTAAAAAGCTTAAAGCAAATAACATTATTCGTTCATGACAAGAATTAAACTAAGTTTTGGGCCTCTGGGTTTAGCCATTGGAGGCAGATCTGCATGGATATACTTATGAACCGAAGTGCTCAGCCTCTACACGATGTAAAAAGCAAGAGAACTTTGCAATATTTTATATACTGTGTTTATACATAAGCTTTTGTTTCAGAAGGAGGAAACTCTCTGATTTCAACTCTGACTTTTCTTATTCGGCGGCTTTCCGCTTCTTCGATGGTCAGCAATAAATTTTCATAATACAGTTGCTCTCCTTTTTGGGGTACACGTTGAAATTCTTCAACCAGCCAACCGCCAAGGGTGTGATACACACACTGTCAGGAAGCTCCACCTTGGTCATGCGGGCAAATTCATCCAAGGAGAAGTCTGCAGAAAAGATATAAGTTGTCCCAAACATGGCAACAAAAAAGAGAGCTGGCTAATGTGGCTGCAGCGATATTAACCAGATTATTACCTACTAAAATGGTGGTCAGTGCTTTGTCAAAATGCTCTGAAATATAAAGTGTTTTCTGGGCTCCTTTCCGTTTCTCGTCTGCAAAGTGCTTCAGCCGGATTTATTTACACTGGAACGCTGTTTCTGTTGAAGAGAAAAAGGCAGACAAAGCGAGTAACATAAGCAACAGAACAAAGAAACTAAGCGGCACCTCGTCCAATTTAACATCACGCTCCATTACAATTTGGGTTAAAGCCTATACGATAAATTGTCTTTATATATGAACTTTATATATTAATTTGAGTGCTTTAAGGAACACTTATTCATCAAAGGAGCCCTGTCTTATGTTACTGATCAGAGGGTACATAGTACGGTGTAACCTCATTTCTTTAATATCCTTTCCTCTTTGTTCACGGGATAAAAAATGTGATTGAAATTCAAAGTATTTCAATGTCAATGATATCTGTAAACCTTATCCATTTGCTTCTTCATCCTGTATCTAAATCTTTCCTGTTTCCTGATAAATTTTTTCAATCTTACCGAGATTTCTTTGTCTTCATATTCACCAAATAAAGTTATTTTACATAACCCTTTAGTTATGGAATGCTTCCATAATGGCAAGGTTCCATTCTGCGAATAACTGTTCATGATATTCTGGTTTACCGCTTCTTGCTCTTTTCTTAGTGAAACTTATGAAGCACCTCAACATGTTCCGGGAGCATCATTCTCCTGGAAATCCACATCAGGTTGGAACCAGGCGTAATTTTTGTTTCCATGCGCAACATTGATGCTTTCTCAGCAGCCAAAATTCGGTTTAGTTCAAAGGTGCGTTGCTGTTCACGAAGTGTGCAAAATGCAATAACCTTGTCATTGGTTATTTTCTTGACGAATATAGTGCGGTATGTGGTGTGTCCTTTTTTGTCCATATAGATAATATCCACCGGATGATTCATCATTTTTTGTTTCAGTAAGAAATTTTTCATGATACCATCCACCTAATAGAACATTTGTTCTTATTATATACGAACATATGTTTTTATTTCAACTTAAATGAGATAGATAGTGTATACTTTGTTAAAGAAGGGAGAGTACTGATATGTGCGGCAGATTTACCCTTACTGTAGATGAAAATACAGTCTTAGATCGGTTTAACGCTACTAAAGCAAATGATTTTGAATATGTAAGACGTCACAACATTGCTCCCAGCCAAACTGTGTTAGCCATTGTCAATGACGGTGAGAAAAACCGCCTCGGCCAGTTGCGTTGGGGCCTAGTTCCATTTTGGGCTAAAGACTTAAAGATAGGTTATAAGATGATCAACGACAGGGCTGAAACACTGGCCGAAAAACCGGCTTTTAAAAATGCTTTTAAACGGCAACGTTGCATCATTCCAGCAGATGGATTTTTATGAGTGGAAAAAAATACCCAATGGAAAGCAACCGATGAGGATTAAAATGAAATCAGATGAGATTTTCGGTTTCGCGGGGCTGTGGGATCGGTGGAAATCACCGGATGGGACCGTTATTCACTCCTGCACCATCATCACTACAGAGCCAAACGAGCTTATGGCAGGTATTCATAACCGGATGCCGGTGATTCTCCGAAAAGAAGATAAGGAAACTTGGTTGGATAGAAGTATTGAAGACACTTATTTGCTACAGGATCTTTTGAAGCCATTTCCAGCTGATGAGATGGCGGTCTATGAGGTTTCCACACAGGTCAACTCACCAAAAAACGAGGGTCCTGACCTCATAACTAAAATATAGGCCTGAACCCTCTAAGTTATCCTCCCACTCATTAACCTTTGGCCGATAATATCAGCCACATCAATATGAGGGCCATAAGAATAGATTCCATGATCAAATTCCCTCCTTCCTACGATGTCACTAATAAACGGCATTTGTTTAGCTTTGTGACTTCAGTATTATTAAGTCAATCCTCTACTATTTAGATACAAAACAAAAAAGAAAGGGAGGACAAAAAGATATGAGCCAAAAATTGACGTAGAAATATAAAAAGCCCCTACCATGAGGGTGAGGGGTTGTTTTACTTATTCTCCTTGATTTTAACCTTATATTTTGTGTTATCTGTGCACACAAATGTTTACCACTTAGCTTGTTTTTTCAGTTCCTTCTGTAACAAAATCAATAAACACTGGCGATCTCATAAAACCTTTCCTTGTCCAGTTCCTAAATTTTACTTTAGCTTTGATCAATGGTTCCAGTCGAACAATATCCTCTGTTTCTTCAACGATCAACTGACGACTCACTTCATAAAAGACATACTTATGTTTTGGAGGTACACCAAGTTCAATCACACCAACTGGACGACCATTAACTTCGGCTAACCAACCAAACTCATCTTTTCGATATCCTGCTATCTCCACTGTTTCATACTTGTAATTTATCGTTTTTAGCCATGCCTTTGAACGTTTGCCCTCGTACTTGCTGTCCTTACGTTTGGCTACAATACCTTCCAAGTCATGTCGCTGTATAGCTTCAAACAACGCCTCCCCTTCACCGTCCACATATCGGATGACACTATAAAAGGGGGTTTCTTTTAGAACCTCACTTAGTATCTCTTTCCGTTCTATTAAACCAAGGGAGCGCAAATCCTCTCCATCATAATGAAGTATATCAAATGCCACAAACTGTACAGCAGGACCGCTACCACCCTGAAAACGCCTCATAACAAGTTCAAAATCAGGCTTGCCCGTTTCCCTATCTAAAACCACAACCTCTCCGTCAAGTATGATGTCTTTGCTATTTAAAACAGGAACATTAAGGAGTTCTGGGTACTTAAGGGTGCAATTGTTACCGTGCCGGGTATAGAGCTTGACTTCATCTCCTATTTTGGAGACTAACAGCCTGTGCCCATCAAATTTTGGTTCAAAGATATATTTATCATCACTGAAAGGTTTATCTGAAGTTTCACATAACATAGATACCAAGAACATATGCTACACCTACCTTACCGTAATTATAAACGGTAAGATAGGTAAATTAGACTAGGAAATAAAGGGAATATTACCTTATACTATGATGATGGGATAATCACCTTTTCAAAGTTCTAAGCCTGACAGCATCCCAAAAATATATTTCCCCGGGCAAGCGCACGAATTGACAAAAATAGATGATTTAAAAAAAGTATGTCGAGATTTTTTAGATTCCGCCTCACAATGGAAATCCTTACCTTCAGCTAACGGTAGGCGCTCGCCAACCCCCGTTCGGGACTTTTACCCTATAGCAACGCACCCATGCCGGGCGCACATAAATCAAGAAACCTCACCTTATGGTGAGGTCGCTTTTACTCAAAACAAGCAACATATATCTATTTACAGGATTTTTCCATTTCTCAACAAAAATTTAAAGGCATCTGAAACAATAGTGCTTTGCATAAGGTTCTCATTATTTCTGTAATAGCTAGCGGAAATTTTTTTTATTGTCACATCAACATCAGTTATAATTTTGAAACTGGAATAGTCAAATTTATTCCCATCAAAAATCGCTTCCATAAATCGATTTGAGGAATTGCCGTTGGATAGTAAAAGGTCAAAGATAACCTTACCGGTAAAATTATTCTGCAAATCACTTTCTATACTTTCAAGTTCCTCTAATGGGTTAATGTATGAATTTGACAAAATCAAACATACATTATTCGGTTCCTCAACCTTTTTAATTTCAAATGTTTTCATATTAAACACCTTTTCTATTTATGCTCTCAGAATGATCTGTTTCCTTCATGAATGGGTAACATTCGGTATGTTTCTTCAATAATTTCAAGCGTTTTATTAATAATGAGGCTTTTGCAAAATGCCTTTTTTACCGTGAGGTAAACAAGATTTTGGAACCTAATACCATAATTGGTTGTAAAGCTATTGATCTTAAGTGATCGAGGGTATACTTTCCCCCCTCCCCACCATATGCGGGCTGGTGATTTCCATGTTTAATTTTGGTTTTAAGCAGCGATGTTCATACTTTGTCTTAGATGCATGCTTAGGGC
>NZ_JAUSUQ010000033.1 GCF_030814135.1 Caldalkalibacillus uzonensis
GTTCAATCTTGGGAGAAAGATTTGCCCACTTTGCTCACCTTCTTAAAGTACCCGTCAGCTATTCGTAGTGTCATTTACACCACCAACTGGATTGAGAGAACCATTAAAGAAATTAAAAAACGTTTAAGACCCATGAACAGTCTTCCAGATGTCAAAGCGCCGAAAAAATCGTGTACCTTACTGTACAGGATATCAATCAAAATGGTCAGAAAGAAAATTACGTGGATTTACTAGTGCCTATTAACAATTGCAAGCTATGTTTAAAGAACGCTATGAGATATAAGCTTCATCATCCTTATGCCATTTTAAAAAGTTCGAAGAACCTGTCAAGGGACTCGTATACACTTCGCCCTTGACAGAACCTTCTGATACTTTTTCATTAGTAATTAAGGATGATGAAGGCCTAAATATAGTTGCTATTCCAGAGGCGCCCTACGGGCTTACACAAAATTCTTGACGGTACTATTTTGATTGACATTGTTAATCTAATGATAATATTGGTTTCGTTTTTTCATAGTATCATCATGAAAACTTATTTTATCACGCTCCTGTGTCTTACCTTATGGGAGCATTATAAAGAATGGTGAAGGGTGCCTATGAATATAAAATCAGGAATAATACTGTTTGTTGTCTCGGTTTTGTGGGGATATACATGGGTAATGATGAAAATAGGCTTGGATTACTTGGAGCCTATCACTTTTTCGGCCTTACGTTTTTTATTAGCTACAATGGTTATGTTTTTAATTATTTTCTGAAAAAGACGACCATTGCCCAAAAAGGAAGATTGGCCGGCACTTGCTTTTCTGGGCATCGTGCAAATAACCGTTGTATTTATATTGATGACATACGGCTTACTATTCGTAGATACGGGGAAATCATCGCTTCTTTTTTATTGATTCTGGCCTATTTCTTCTTAAAGGAACCGTTGACCTTTCAAAAGTATCGGTGTTATGTGTGGAATATTTGGGCTGTTAGTGAATATGGGCTTTGATTTTTATAAGATGAATGATCTGTCATCGATAATCGGTCAATTGATCATTGTTTTAGGCGGAGTATCCTTTGGTGTTGCCAATATTGTAATAAAGAAGAAATTCCCAAAGTATGACATCCTAACGTTAACTTCGTGGCAAATGTTGTTTGGGACACTCGGTCTTATTATTGCGGCCTTATTGGTCGATTACGGTAAACCGATGGAGATTACACTGGTGTCTGTAGTGACTATCGCATATTCCGGAATCATTGGTAAGTTCTATTTGCTTTCTCCTGTGGTATTATGCTTTATCTCGTGTAAATTCGACCAAGGTATCGGTTTCTTTGTTATTTGTCCCGGTATTTGCATTGTTATTTGGTTGGCTACAGCTGGATGAAGCACTTACGGTTGGTTTAATCATTGGCGTCATCTTGATAAAAGTTGGTGTCATACTTGTCACTGTTGAAAAAGAGGAAAACTGAACGAAAATCAGAAAGTTTCCGTTTAGATGCCATATTTTTGTTTTTTCCTCACCAATGTAGAAAGATCAATATTCAGCTTTTCGGCGCATTCTTTTAAAGTTTTGGATTCTTGAAGTTTTTGAGCAATATATTTTCGTTCAAATGTGGCTACCGCTTCTTTTAAAGTGGTTTGTTTATCGGTGTTGAATATATGTTGTTGTTTTTGGATTTTGGGACTTCTTATCGTTTGGGGAAGCGTATCTACCGTAATTTTATCTGTCTCACTCAGGTAATAGATTCTTTCAATGATATTTTTCAATTCCCTCACGTTCCCCGGCCACGAATAATTGATCAGATGTTCCATCGCTTCAGCTTCTATTTTCTTTTGTGTGCCATACTTTTCGTTTAATGTGTTCAAGAAATGGATGGAAAGCACCGGAATATCCTCGATTCTTTCCCTTAAAGGAGGAATATGAATTTGTAACACGTTTAAACGGTAATACAGATCTTCACGAAATTTCTTTTGTTCAATTAATTTTTCAAGATTACTATTTGTGGCAGCAATGATTCTCATATCCACATTAATGGACTGGGTACCTCCCAGTCTTCTGACTTTTTGCTCTTGTAATACATTCAACAATTTGACCTGCAGTTGAAAGGGCAGTTCACCAATTTCATCTAAAAAGATCGTTCCTTTATTGGCTAACTCAATGAGACCCGCCTTGGACTGATTGGCGCCGGTAAAAGCTCCTTTTTCATAGCCGAAGAGCTCCGATTCTAATAGATTATCAGGGATTGCGCCGCAATTTATCGTTATAAATGCTCCCGAGCGACCGCTAGTATTATGGATATACTTCGCCAACTCTCCTTTTCCGACTCCCGATTCACCCAAAATAAGCACAGGCGAATCATTTTTGGATAAACGATCCGCTAAGGCAATGATTTTATATATTTTTTTGCTGCGAAATATAATATTTTCATTACGCTGGTATTCACCTTGAATATGGCTAAGTGTTTGTTTGTACTGATAATTGATTTTCCGGGCTTCTTCTAATTCTTCATGGAGTCGATTCAATTCGGTAATATCTCTTACATTTGAAACGACACACATTATCTCATTGTTGTCATTGAAGATAGGGGTAGAAGTTAAAACCGCTTTTTTACCGTTGTAGTAATCAATGATCGTATTATGTTTTTTCCGGGTTCGTAAAGTAACAGCCGCACATGAGTTGGGTACATAATCCTTTTCGACGAGTTGAAAGACAGAATACCGGTACAATAGCTTTTCCGGAATACCCGAAATATGGAGAAAGGCTTCGTTAAAGACTAAAGTTCTCCCGTTACCGTCACAAACATATAAACCGTCTTTTGAATTACTGAATATGGCGTTAAACAATGTTGATATCTCTTCAAAGGATGAATACTTAAAATAAGGAGATTTATACAAACCAATTCCTCCTTCAACGTATGACTTCAACGCATAATGTTTTTCAATCATAAATTATAGTTTAAAAATTCCGAATATTCAATATCGCATATTCAATTGTCAGGAATGCATATGCATATTTGCAAATGCTATTCTAAAACGCTCCTGTTATAAGGAATGATGAATGGCATGGGAATTGCATATTGATATATTAGAAAAAATTCTAAAATTTAAGGGGTGTCGTTATGTTGCATAGTATTGCCAGTAGGTTTAAAGTCGGTGTAGAGAGGTACCTGCCGGATGCATTTGTTTTTGCAATCTTATTGACAATTGTCGCTTATCTCATGGGTGTCTTTTTAACCGACGCAGGTCCGTTTCAAATGATCGAATATTGGTATAACGGATTTTGGGGCTTTTTAGCTTTCGCCATGCAAATGGTCGTTATCTTGGTCGCTGGCTATTGTTTGGCCATTGCACCCATCGTGCAAAGAGGTATAAAACGATTGGCTAAGATTCCAAATAATCCGGGCAACGCGGTTATGAGTACTGTACTGGTTAGTGGAGCTGCATCTTTTATTAACTGGGGATTCGGATTGATATTAGGTCCAATCTTTGCTAGAGAACTGGCCAAAAATATTAAAGATATCGATTATAGAGTGTTAATAGCAGCCGCTTTTTGTGGGGCGATGGCGATGCTTCCCGCATCAATATCCCTTACAGCTCCGTTGTTGGTTAACACACCGGGTCACTTTTTGGAAGATAGTATAGGTCTCATTCCTTTATCTCAGACAATTTTTAGTACACAAATGCTCTTTCCTGCACTCGTTTCGGTGATTATATTCGCATTTTTGTTTAAAAAGATGCACCCGAGTAAAGATGAAACGGTAGCTTTTGAAGAAAAGTTTCCGGCTAATCAGTCCAATCAAACGGAAGAGGAAACAGCTGCCACGGCGGAAGTTCAAGCTGAGACGATTGCCGAAAAAATGGATAGAAGCAAATTGTTGAATTACATTATTGTCATCGGTGGGTTGAGTTGGGTAATCTATTATTTCGCAACGAAAGGTTTTGATTTAAACCTAGATTTTACGAACTTCATGTTGATTATGGTCGGGATGGCATTGCATGGTTCACCGAAAAATTATTTTAACGCAGTTAAGAAAGCGATTACAGCAACAGCCGGCATTGTCATTCAGTTTCCATTTTACGCAGGAATTATGGGAATGATGGCCAGTTCAGGTCTTATTGTACTCATTGCAAATTGGTTCGTATCTTTCTCAACGGAGGTAACATTACCGTTATTCGCTTTTATTGCTGCATGTATCGTTAACATATTTGTACCTTCCGCAGGAGGACAATGGGCTGTTCAAGGACCTATCATGATTGAAGCAGCTAAAAGTTTAAATGTTGATCCTGCCGTAATGGTTAACGCGGTCGCTATTGGTGATGTCACGACGAACATGTTCCAACCATTCTGGGCGTTACCGGCTTTAGGTATTGCCGGGTTAGGTATACGTGATATATGGGGATATTGCTTAGTTGCGATGATTATTTATTTCATCATTGCATCTATTAGCATGATTCTCTTTATTTAAGCATTTATTTTTATTAACGGAGGCAAGAAATCCTTGCTTCCATATCCATTATCCTACATCTAGACGGAGGGTTGTATGATGGCTCATCAACTTAAAACGATCCCTGAATTACTGCAACACAATAGCAACGTAATACCAGATGAATTATTCTTAATGTTTTATGAAAAGCGGTATTCATTCGGTGATATAGACAGGCTTTCGAATCAAGTTGCTAACTATTTCGCTCATCAGTTCGGTATTAAAAAAGGCGATCATATTGCCCTGATTCTAAAAAATTGTCCGGAGTATTTATTCATTTGGTTTGGGTTAGCAAAATTAGGCGCGGTCATGGTTCCTATAAACCATCATATTAAAGGAGACAGCTTGCAATATATATTGACGCACTCCGACTCCAAACTCGTTATTGTCGATGCGGCTTTTCTCGATCAGCTTAAAGCTATTAATACGGATCTAGTTGATATTCAAATTATAGAGCTGGGAGATTTTCAAGCAGGGTATGAATCAGAAAGTATACACAGGCAGGTCATTACTGAAGTTGATGAAAGCGATCCGATGTCTATTATCTATACATCGGGAACGACCGGGTTGCCCAAAGGGGTCATCCTGCCGCATTACTCATACATCAATACAGGGATGTCATTCCGAGACAGTATGGTCCAAGCGACGAAAGAAGATGTTCTATATACTTGCCTCCCGCTCTTTCACTGTAATGCCCAGCAGCTGTCAGTGATGGGGGCAATGTTAACCGGTTGTCCGCTCGCGCTATCAGAACGATTTAGTGCGAGCAAGTTCTGGCAAGAGATTCAATATTATCAAGCGACAGTGTTTAATTATATTGGATCCATTCTTACCGTCCTTTATAAACAACCGTTTTCGGAATATGAGCAAAACAATACAGTAACAAGAACGTTTGGAGGAGCAGCGCCAAAAGAGATATGGACGGAATTCGAGGAGCGGTTCGAATTAAAAATTGTTGAAGGCTATGGTCTAACGGAAACGGCAACTGTATGTCTCTGCAACCCAAAGGGCAATATTCGCGTAGGCTCGATAGGCAAACCGTTGCCTAACGTTGACGTTAAAATCGTGGATGAAAATGAACGGGATGTCTTACCGGGTGAAGAAGGAGAGATAATCGTCAAAGAGTTGGTACCCAACACGATTTTCAAAGGTTATTATAAAATGCCTCAAAAAACGCAAGAAGTAATGAAGGGCGGTTGGTTTCACACAGGCGACCGGGGTTACATGGACGAAGACGGTTATTTTTACTTCAAGGACAGAATCAAAGATTGTATCCGTTATCGGGGGGAAAACATTTCTTCGTACGAAATAGAACGCATAGTCAACAAACACCCGCAAGTTAAGGAGTCAGCGGCCATTGGCGTCCCTTCCGAATTGGGTGAAGAGGACGTAAAGGTCGTACTCGTCGTGGAAGATGAATCAGTATTCGATTATGTTGAATTCATTAAGTTCTGCGAAGAAAGAATGGCTTATTATATGGTACCCAGATATATTGAACTCCGTAGTTTTTTACCTAAGACTGCTACTGAAAGGGTGCAAAAATTTGCGTTACGTAAAGAAGGGATTGGCAGTGCTTGGGATCGTGTCCGTGAAGGTGTGAAACTTAACAGAAAATAGGAGTTGGTAGAAGAATGAGTAATACAGTTTATATCGTTGACGGAGCAAGAACACCGTTTGGTCAAATGGGCGGTTCGTTAAGGTCTATCTCAGCAACGGATTTAGGTGTGATATCTGCCAAAGAAGCCATTCACCGTGCACAAGTCAATGCGAATGACATCGACAACGTCGTCTATGGAAACGTGATTCATTCCAGTCGTAATGCCGCCTATTTAGCTAGGCACATTGCCTTAAAAGCAGGAATTCAACAGTCAACACCGGCTTTGACGATAAACCGTTTATGTGGCTCCGGATTACAGTCAGTGATTTCAGCTGCCCAATGCATCATGCTCGGTGAATCTCAATTGGCACTGGCCGGTGGAGCGGAGAACATGTCCATGTCACCTTTTGCTAACTTTAAAATAAGATTTGAGGCTCAAAAGATGGGTCCCCTTCAATATGAAGACATGCTGTTAAGTACGTTGACTGATGAATTCTGTGGTATCGGCATGGGAACTACAGCGGAAAACCTGGCCGAAAAGTACGATATCACCCGCGAAGAGCAAGATGAGTATGCATTACTGAGTCAACAAAGAACCGATCAGGCAAGATTAAACGGAGAGTTGCAAGATGAAATCGTCCCCGTGGAAATTCTAAATAAGGACGGTACTATGAGCTACGTCATAGAGGACGAACATCCTAAACCCCATACAACTATGGAAAAGCTCGCACAGTTGAAACCGGTATTTAAAATAGGAGGAACCGTTACAGCAGGAAATTCCAGTGGAATCAATGACGGGGCTGCTTCAATAGTTCTGGCCAATGAAAGTTATCTGAGTAAGATAGGCAAAGAGCCACTAGCTAAAATTGTTTCATGGGGAGTGGCCGGTGTTGATCCGGCATATATGGGTATTGGCCCTGTACCGGCGATTCAATTAGCTTTAAGCAGAGCAGGTCTTTCCTTAGAAGACATTGATCTCATTGAAGTCAATGAAGCATTTGCTGCTCAATATTTAGCCGTTGAACGCGAACTTAACCTTGATAGAAATAGAACCAATACAAACGGCGGCGCTATTGCTCTCGGACATCCTGTGGGTGCGAGCGGGACGAGAATTTTGCTCACTTTGGCCTATCAATTAAGACGGAGAAAACTTAAATACGGTGTTGCCAGCTTGTGCATCGGCGGAGGGCAGGGGATTGCTATTGTTATAGAGAATGTACAAGTATAGTGAGCTAAAAATGAAATGAACTAAAAAATGTAAGCGACTCAAAACACCAACCGAGTGGGTTGGTGTTTTTAAGTGCCTAGTATAACCTTTCTAAATGTTTATCTTCTCAAGGCATTAAGAACTTCTCTAGTTTGAAAAGTCGATTATAATTGGACTTGGATCGGGAGCCTTTGCTGATCGATTGAATGTCTAAAATGTTTAGTGACCTAGCTATCCATTTACCTATCCCGAAAATTTAAGTCGATGAAAAAAGCGCAAAAAAGCTAGGAAATGTTAACACCAGCAGATTGGTATTTGCTGGAACAAGTCATGTTAATGCACCTGTTGGTTGCTGTTTCGGTTAACTACGCTGTTTGATTTGACGGCTCTACCATGACCTTAAACCCTAGTGTTTCCAACTTCCGAATCGCTTGTCTGGCGACTTGATGGCGCTTGCGTTCTTCGTAGTAATGTGGACCAAGTTCGATGTAAGTCTGCTTCTTTTTGAGGAGATGGTAAACAATGGTCAAGATGCTATAAGCGACCGCAACTGCTGCACGATTGGTTCCCCGGCGCGCAGCAATACGATGGTACTGGCTGGATAGATAAGTTTGTTTAGACCTAGCAGCGGCACGGGCGGCTTCCACCAAGGTGCTGCGAAGCTTCTGGTTTCCCTTGCGGGTTTTCCCTGACTTTCGTTTTCCGGCACTTTCGTTATTCCCTGGGGCGAGTCCTGCCCATGAACACAAGTGAGCTGCCGAAGGAAACTGTGTCATGTCAGGGCCAATCTCAGCCAAAATATACTCCGCTGTGTGCCGACCAACGCCGGGGATCGTGTCTAACCGCTCTAGTTCATCTTCAAAAGGGCGCATCCGCTCCTTGATTTCAGCATCCAATGCTTCAATCAAGGCATCTAGGTGATCAATATGCTCAAGCTGGTTTTTAAACATCAGGTGTTAATGAGGGCCGATAAGGCCCTTCAGGCCTTTTTCAACTCCTCTTTCTTCCGTTTGAGACGGCGCTGAGCCAGTTCGGATAGCACATCGGGGTCAGTTTCACCTTTAATTAAAGGCTTCGATCATGGCCGACCCGATTTGCTCAGTGCATTGGTCGCCACAGAGTAGAGTATGATGTTAGCCGCTTCCAGTATCTTTTGGATGTCATTGATTTCGCGGGCCCTCTCTTCAATCAGGCTGCGACGATAACGGATGAGTTCCCTCATGCTTCCTCCAGGGCACCAGGTCGCCGGGGTAATTAAAGGGCTCTGGCTCCAAGGAAAGACGACCTTGCTGACAAGCCTAAGATTAAGTATACATGGCTGAACTATTTTGCATCATCTGCTGGTGCCGCTTTTGCTGCATGGGGGTTTGTCATTTATTATTTTATTGAATTCTAGCATTATAATCAATACAAATTTTACAAAATTATCCAATTACAGAAATTGAACAAAAAACAGGAGACTTTGCTCCTGGTCATCTAAATCTCGAATGCTGGGTCACTGGCTTCTAAAAATGACTCAGCAGTGACAATTTCGTCCGAAAACAGCTCACTATATACACATATCTTTGTCCCAATATGACGCTCAACATGTTAAACTGTCTTTCTTTTTTTGCGCTCGTTGAACGTTTCGACAAATGAGTGGGGCAGGGATGCCTGGCCATCAGTCACGAAGATTAAGTCAGCTTTTTTGAAGCGGCTTTCTTCGGTGACATCCAACGCTTGCTTTAAGGGGATAAAAATTGGTGACTCCATTCAGAAACCTTTGCTTGCTGACAATGGACATCAGGCCAAGGCAAATCCTTTTGCCTCTGTGTCTACCGATTCATACTGCCCGACTGGTCAAGGCAATGCACGATCGGTCCCGTGCCTAGTGGTTCGTTGCCCCGAGGGTCAAACGTCATCGTTTGACCCTCGGTAAACCGTCCAGTTTTGTGGCTGGATGGGAGTACATGGCAAATTCGGAGGGTAACAGACGCTCCACCTTGTAGCCAAGTCTAACCCCTGAACGTTCAATGGCATCTATGGTCCATTCAAGGTGCGGGTGGTGTGCTCGTCTCCACTCATCCACACTTCTGTGATCCAAATGTATCAAGTACCTGGTCAAATTGACCGATATGATCCGCATGGGGAATGAGTGCCGATCAAAATATCGATCTGCTCGACTCCCACTGATTGAAGATGAGGTACCACATTATTACGGTCATGCCGGCCAGCATCCACCAGTACGGTAAAGTCAGGACCTTTCAACAAAGTGGCATTCCCTTGTCCAACATCAAATAAGTAAACTTTAAGTTCACCATCAGGAGGTGGGATAGCTAACTCAGTGTGACTCTTTTCTTCCTCTTCAGCATCATCTGAAGTATCATTTATAGCTTCCTCATTATTTTGGTCAGCTTCTTCTGTCTCTGGTGAATCAACTGGGTCACTATCTCATGGAACATCATGAGTAGCATAACCTAAAAGAACAGCAATGATCAATAATATCGATGACCAGTATTTGAATCACATCCTCATCCCTCCAGTACCATCTATAAAGTGAAATATTCAGTATGAACATCAACATATGGCCATCCTAGATTTCGGTTACAAACGGAATCTATTAACTGCTTTCCCGGGAAAGCGCACAATTTGACATTATTTTTATTATTTTAAATGGGGGCATGAGACAATTTTTTGAATAAAAAACCGATTTTTCCTTCATTAAGAAAAAAATCGGTCTCTAAAAAAGTAGAGTTTGTATAGGAGAAAACTTTTCTTGATATCCTGAGTGTTTTTATAACCAAGCTTTTTTTAAGAGCTCCACACCAAGCTGGATTTCATCAAAAGAAAGATTACTAAAACCAAGTTTAATCATTGGTTTATCAGGATAGTTTTTAACAAAGTAGCGTGAGGTGGGATACACTCTAACTCCATAAGAGAAAGCACGCTCTATTAGCCATTCTTCTGAACGATTCAAGTGTACTTTGACCAATAAATATAAGCCAGATTGCTCACCAATAATGGAAATATTTTGCTCAAATTCTTTTCTTAATACTGTTACTAGGTGTTGCATTTTTCGTTTATAAACAAGACGCATGCGTTTAAGGTGGCGAATCCATTCTCCATTTTCCATAAATTTAGCCATGGTGAGTTGGCTAAGAATTGAAGTCGTACTTTCGAAAAGACGGAATTGATGTTTATAACGATCTAATAGGGGCTGCGGCAACACCATATAACTTAAACGGATTCCCGGAAGAAATGATTTTGAGAAATTCCCTAAATAAATGACTCTTGTTGAATCAATGGAGGCAAGAGCAGGAAAGGGTTTTTGTGTATAGCGGAATTCACTATCATAATCGTCTTCGATAATATATCCACGCATCTTGTTTACCCAATGAATAAGCATGTGCCGTTGTTGAATAGACATGCTTACTCCCATTGGACTTTGATGAGAAGGGGTTACATAGATTAATCGTGATTTCATTTGTTCTAATTGTGACAGATCAGCACCTGTTTCATAAACCGGCAAAGTTTCAAACATAAAACGATGGAATTGAAAAGCTTCCCTAGCACCGTCAAAACCAGGGTCTTCAACAATAATATTCTGGAACTCATCCTTCAATATATGCCCAAGGTATACAAGCATTTGTTGGGTACTACTTCCGATAATAATTGCATTTGGATCTGTTCTCAACCCACGGGACTGGAATAAATATCCTGCGATTTGTTCGCGCAGGCATAATTCGCCAAAAGGGTCCCCGTATCGAAAACAGTCCTTTACCGTTAATACCTGGTTTGAGAGTCTCCTCCACGTCTTTAAAGGGAAATGCTGTTGATCAACCACGTCTGCGCGGAAATCAATGCGAAAAGGTTGCACGGGCTCTGTTTGCTTGTGATGATCAGAAGGGCTGTGAGCTTCTTGATATAAAAGGGGCTCTAACTCATTTACAAAATAACCTTTTCGGCTCTCTCCACGAATATAACCTTCCGCAACAAGTAGTTCATATGCCATTAAAGTTGTATTACGGCTTACATCTAAGGAATCTGCAAGTTGACGAATGGAGGGTAATGGCTCATTCGCCTTTATGTCGCCTTGCTCAATAAATAATTTTAATTTCTCGTAGATTTGTTTATATTTTGGGGAGTTATCTTTAAAACTAAAAATGATATTATTCATTTACATCCCCTCTGACATGTATATTTTCTCGTTATTGTACCTTTTTTTATGTCAGTTTGTATAGTATTATTTTTTTACCATTTTTTTATTTATTTTTACCCGAGTTCGACAGTTTGAAACCTTTTTTGGACAAACAAAATTTACAAAATACTTTTAAATCAAGGCAGATTCGGATGACTACCCAGAAAAATGGCGAGATTTTCATAGGCACACGTTTGTTAAATTTTTACTTTCCATTTAGTTGT
>NZ_JAUSUQ010000034.1 GCF_030814135.1 Caldalkalibacillus uzonensis
AGCTTTCGTCCCACCGGTGAAGCAGTGCTGGAAATATTGGACACAGTACAGATCGTGCAGATGGAGCAAAATGGGCAAACCATCCGTCTATTACCTGAGAACCTTCGGTCCCAAATTGAACGTATATTAACTCTCTTAGGGATGAGTCCCGCCATTTATACGCAGCTTAAAGGCGGGAATGGTGTCGAAAACACGCGTGTTTAAAGCCCTGGAAGGGGTTATTTGGTCTTTTCGATGTCGAACAACGGTGTTAAGTGGCAGTTCAGGTTAGAAGATGTCGAACATACCAAAGCTCTTAAGGTATACTCACATAGTATTTATGGGAAACAAATTCAGTGACGCGAAATTTAGGTTTTATATTTGAAGCCGCGCAAAATATGGGTTTTATATCATTGACAGAGCAAAAAAATAAAAAATTTATAAAATCCGCAGCAATCGAGTATGGTTGTGCTACATTGGTTTTCAGGGGGAGTCAAACATGAGTTGGCGATTGTTACTTGTGGAAGATGATCCGGAAATCGCGCGTGTGATCAGGGATACTTTTGTGCGTGACGGCTACGAAGTAACATGGGCAACGACCGGGTTGGAAGGTTGGGAAGATTTTCAGGAGAGGTCCTATGATCTTGTTCTGGTTGATCTTATGCTGCCGGAGATGGATGGGCTTACCCTTTGTAAAAATATTCGTTGGAAAAGTGATGTTCCTCTGATGATGATTAGTGCGCGCAAAGAAGATGAAGACAAAGTTAAAGGACTTCATCTTGGTGCAGACGATTATGTCGCCAAGCCATTCAGTCTGGCAGAATTAAAAGCCCGTGTTGAGTCATTATTACGGCGTTGGCGTCGTTATAAAGGGATCCCTGATGTGGAAAAAAAGACGGATTATCTCGGGGGATTAACCCTCTACTGGGATCAACATAAGGCTGTACTGCACGAACACGAGGTCCCCCTCACAGCAAAAGAGTTTGATCTGCTTAAATTACTGGCCCAGAATCCTCAGCGCGTTTTTTCCAAAAGTGAGTTGTATCAGCATGTCTGGCAGCAACCTGATGCTGAAGGATTACATACAGTCACTGTCCATATTAAATCATTGCGGGAAAAACTAAATGATCCTGTGAAATCACCTCAGTTTATTCAGACCGTGTGGGGGAAAGGCTACCGGTTTATTGGTGAGCCGCTATGAAATTAAGAACATGGTTGTTGTTGTCTTACCTGCTTGTTATGATTCTCCCCCTTGTGACTGCCTATCTTTTATTTGCTTGGATTAATGCATTTCACAATGATCAAAAAGTAGAAGAGTACCTTCAAAAATGGTCCCAGTTGCAACATGTGATTTCAGTGTTAGATGATCCGCTACTTTATCGTGAGACTGGGAGGGACCAAGTTGATCGACTGATTAGTCCACAACTGTCTATTGTTCTCTATAACCGTGATGGGCTGGTCCTGTATACTTCGGATCCTATGTATGTCTCACCTCAACTTGCACCTAGTAAGTCAGAACTGTATCAAAATTTGTATTCACTTGAACAAGGGTATCGTGCTTACAGCTACAAGCAGCCCGTTTTTGCTGGGCATGAGCTGGTTGGTTTTTTTGAAGTGAACTTAAGTCGTGATGAATGGGCTGCTGGTGTTGCTAAACGCACCTGGATGATGGTTGGGCTGTTTGTGGGCCTGTTTGTACTGATCTACCTGACCGTGATGATATTGGTTCATCGCAAATTGAACAGTCGCTTAAATCGCTTAATGCAGCACATGACGGCTTTTGCCAATCAGGAAACAGTGGAGCAGATGCCCGCAGGGAAAGATGAGATTGGTACATTGATGCAACATTTTTATCAGATGCAAAACCAAATTGAAAAGGCAAGAGCAAAAATCGCCAAAGAACAGCAGGAAAAGGAATATATGATTGCCACCATTTCCCATGATTTAAAAACACCGCTTACGTCGATCCGTGCTTACGCAGAATCGCTAACCACTGAACAGGATTTATCTGTCCATGAGCGTCAGGAATACCACAAGATTATTGTGGATAAAGCCAATTACATGCACCAGATGCTCGATGATTTATTGATGTATACTCTGCTCCAATCACCGGCCTATGAAATGGAATTTGTTGAAGTGGATGGCAGTGAATTTTTTGAAATGCTTGTTTCCGACTACGAGCCTTTGTGTAAAGCCAGGCATATACATTTGGATGTCTATTGTGCAGTGACAGGGAATTATCTGGTCAATCCCAACCAAATGATACGCGTGGCCGATAATCTGATGAGCAATGCCATTCAGCATACGCAACAGGGAGCGCATATTGGGCTGGCCGCTGTATCGGCTGACTGGCCACTGCCGGAATGGCTGTTCCCTTTCGTTCAGGAACAAGTCCGCTTTGATTGTCAGGATCGCGTTTTTCTTATCGTTCAAAATGAAGGCGAAGGTATCGCCAAAGAAAAATTGGCCCATGTCTTCGAACCCCTTTATCAGGCCGATCAGGCCGGAACGAAGCAAGATGCTCGCCGGACCGGCCTTGGACTGAGTATTACCAAACAAATCATGGAGAAACATGGCGGAGATGTTCACATCGTTTCACAGGAAGGTATAGGCACTTGCATCATATGTCATTTACCACAGAGAAGAAGGTGAAGGCAGTGAAGTTAATCAAAATAGTTGGAATCATGAGTATGATCGGGGTGATTGCAATCGGACTCATGGGATGTTCATCTGAAGGAAATCAATTTTTACCGGAACAAGTGCTGAAAAATGCCCTGGAGAGTGCATCTGAGTTAGGGGATTATTACGCTGAAGCTGAGATGAAGATCTACGAAAAAGACACCATTCTTGAACATATGCTGGTCAAAGAGTGGGTGAGTGAGGATGGCAAAAGAAGGACAGAAATTGAATCCCAAGACGGCAGTGAAACGAGCATTGCTGTGAATGACGGAGAGAGGCTGATCAGCTATCAACCGGAGAAAAAGCAGGCCTTTGTGATTGAAGACCCGGAGCTCCTCTCTTTCAATCAAGTGTCACCGAAACAACAGGCAGAGCAATTGCTGAAAATGATACAAGACACCCATGATGTCGCATTGGGAGGCGAGGAGGAAATCGCAGGACGCAGCACCTATCACGTCAGTGCTCGGGCACAGGAAACGACATCATTATTTGGAGATCAGGAACTGTGGATTGATAAGGAGAACTGGTTGGTGTTAAAAATGATTTCCATCTCTGGTGACATGAAGACCGAACTGGTGTATACCAAAGTGGAATTCAATCCGGAGATTCCAGCCGAAACATTTACACTAGAACTCCCGGATGATGTTCATATCTTGAATCTGGATGAGATGAATAAGACCAGGGAAGTGACGCTTGCTGAAGCAGCAGAGAACATTGGACACCCTTTTCTCCACTTCCCTGAAACGGATGGGCTGACCATTGCGCGTGTTGAACTGCTTGAATTAAAAGGAGAGCTGGACAGAACAGAAGTGAATGTGGATTATCATCAAGATGGACTGCCTTATTTAACGTTGACTGTCTTCCAGTCCCCTCAAGATGAAGGGGAGCCGGAAATGTTCCCGGGTGAGGAAGCTGTCACCATTCGCGGCCAAGAAGGGACATATATGGAAATGAATGATTTCCGCTCTCTGTATTGGCAGGAAAATGGCTTGAATTATTCGATCATATTGGTTGATCCTCACTTGACGGTGAAAGATTTAAAGGTGTTGGCAGATAAAATGACACCTGTTAAATAACGTCAGAGAATATACGAATAATAGAAACTGCTCTGACTCCTATCCTTTATCTACTGATTGCAAGTGAGTCTTAGAAAAAGATAAGACTATCATTCAAGGTATTGATTGTGTAGTATTAATAAGTAGTCCAATTTTACCATATCATATTTGATTTTAAAGATTAAGGAGAGTGTTTAAATGGAAACCAATGTCAACCATAACCAACCTGAAGCAGGTCCTCAAGCACAGAAGGGCAACAAGTTGGCCCTCTTAACTGTGCTGTATGCCCCAGTGGAGACATACAAGCAGTTTAAGTTGCAGCCAAAGTTTGGTTTGAAATTGGTTATATTGGCCTTGTTAATGGTGGTATTTGGTTATTTGTCTGCTGTGATGCTTCCCAATGTGTTAATGGGAGATTTGGAAGCTGAACTGCCGCCTGAAATGCTGGAGGAGGATGTCATGGCCACGGCCATGCTGTTTGGTGCCATAACGGCTGCAGTGGGCGGCGCGATTGGATTTGTCATTATGCTGTTGATTGCTGCCCTGTTCATCTTTATCATTACCAAACTGGCTCAAATGGACCTGTCCTATAAACAAGTGCTGGCCATCTCTACCTTGGCCCAGTCTCCAATGATATTAAATGGGATCGTCAGCCTCATATTCATCAACCAGACAGGCGACTTGACACCGGTGACCAGCCTGGCCTTTTTGGCTGGAGAAGAGGCCAGCCTGTTTATGTTTAACTTCTTGAGCAGCATTGAGATATTTAGCATTTGGTCGTTTGTGTTAATTGGTATTGGCCTGGCTGTATTTGCCCATGCCTCTTTGAAAAAAGGTTTGGCCGTCTCCTTAGGCTTTTGGTTGGCATCTGCTTTTATCGTATCTGTTTTTGCTGCCTGGATCGAAGGACTTTTACCCCCAATGTAAGGGGCCAAAGACCAACTGGAGGGAGTTATTTTGAAAAAAGCACTCATCATTGTCGGTGTAATCGCAGTCATCACAGCCGTTATTGGCTTAAATCTGTATATGAACACTGCCCAGCCTGCCACCTCGGTGCAGGCTGAGCTGCTTGAGACCATGGTGGTTGAAGGGGAAACAGTGCATGACAGCCTCATTGCCTCAGGTCAAGTTGTGCCTGCCCATTTTGAGGAAGTTTACTTTGATCCTGCTCTAGGTGAGCTGGATGAGATTTTGGTAGAGGAAGGACAAGAGATTGAAGCAGGTACCCCATTGTTTCGCTATCAGAGTGGGCAAGTTGCTGCCCAGCTTCAGCAACTGGATCTGCAAAATAAACGTTTGGCCCTGCAAGTGGAAGATTTAACTCAGCAGAAAAAGAATAATGAGCGGGAGATCAGTGAAACGAGGCGCAAACTGCAACAAGCCCGTGATGAACAAAATGAATATGAAGAAGAACGGCTCAAAGAGCTGCTGAATCAGCTGGAGCGGGAAAAGGAGCAACTGGCCCTGCAGGAGCGTCTCTTACAGTTGGATCAGGAAGAGCAAAAAATCCAGCGAGAACAGCTGAGAAGTGAGGAAAATAAATTAGTTGTTACCAGTCGCACAGGGGGCATTGTCCAAAAAATTGATGAACAAGCTGTACTGCAGCAAGGGTTGGAACCCACTCCGCTGATCATCATTGAATCAACTGGTCAATACCTGGTCCAAGGAACCATCTCCGAGTACGATACGGTCCATGTTGAAGCCGGTCAACATGTCATGATTAAGCCGAAAGTACTCGCCGAGGAAGCCTGGGAGGGGCAGGTTGTTGATGTTGAGTTTATTCCACAGGCATCGATGGAAGGAATGGGTATGGGCGGTGAGGCCCAAATTACATACTATCCATTTACGGTGGAGATTACGGAGGATAAACCGGGGCTTAAGCACGGTTATCATGTCAGTGTGGAAATCATGACGGATGTACGGGAAGATGCGATATTACTCCCCTTTGAAGCCTTTATGGAAATGGACGAGGAAGAGTATGTGTATGTCTTGAACGAGGGAAGGCTTGAACAGCGCCTGGTGACAACAGGATCGGTCAATGAAAAGGGCAAAGAAGTGACAAGCGGTGTAACCATTGGGGAGACTGTTGTACTCAATCCGGCTGCCGATTGGACGGATGGAATGGAAGTGGTTAGCAATGATCCAGCTGATTAATGTGGGCAAACGGTTTAAAGACGGGTCAGAATGGTTTGAGGCGTTGACCGATATCAATTTAACTATTGAGAGTGGTGAATTTGTCTCCATTATGGGACCATCAGGGTCGGGAAAGTCCACTCTGATGAATATCCTGGGATGTTTGGACCGGGCCAGTGCAGGGACTTATCTGCTTAATGGCATCAATACCAGTGAAGCAGATGATGTGCGGCTGGCAGCGATACGCAACCAGTATATTGGCTTTGTGTTCCAGCAGTTTCATTTGCTGCCCCGCTTGACGGCCCTGCAAAATGTAGAGCTGCCTTTGATCTACGCGGGAGTGAAGAAGAAGATACGGCTGGAAAAAGCCACACAAGCACTGGAAAGCGTCGGGCTGGGAGACAGGCTGCATCATCTGCCCAATCAGTTGTCCGGCGGCCAAAAGCAACGGGTCTCCATTGCCAGGGCCATTGTCAATGATCCACACTTGATTCTGGCTGACGAACCGACAGGCGCCTTGGATACGGCCTCAGGAGAGCAGGTGATGCGGATTTTTCAGCGTTTAAATGAACAAGGGAAAACCATCATTTTGGTCACCCACGATCCGGAGATTGCAGCGCACACCCGCCGCCACCTGCTCATCCGTGATGGACGCCTGCTGGAAGACAGGAGGGAGGCCAGTTGAGTATTTTGGACAGCATTAAGATGGCCATTACCTCCATTATGGCCCACAAGCTGCGCTCAGCTTTGACCATGCTGGGGATTATCATTGGTGTAGGGGCTGTGATCACCGTTGTGGCCATTGGCCAAGCAGGAGAAGCGGCACTGAAGTCCACATTTGCCGGTTCAGGCAATAATACGCTGGATATTTACTATGAGCCGCCTGCCGACCAGATGTTTTACTATGATCCTTGGAGTGAAACTTACTTTACGGACCAAGATGTGGAGGACTTGGCGCGCATTCCGGAAATTGAGCGGGTGATCGCTTATAACTCCCAATTTGTCCAGCTTCATCAGCGGGAGGAGAATACCGATGCGTTATTGATTGGCATGACGGACGGATACTATGATGTGGAACCGTTGGATTTAACGATGGGACGTCTCATTCAGCCGGACGATATTCTCCAGGCCAGGCGGGTCATGTTGATCAGTGAAGACGTGCGGAGAGAGTTGTTTGCTGAGGAGAATCCCATTGGACAAACACTGGAGCTGGAGCGTCAGGTCTACCAAATTATTGGCGTGTTTGAAGAGGAACGGACAGACTTTTTTAATTTTGGCACCAACAAGGTGATTGTGCCTCTGTCCACTTGGCCGATGATATATGGCTATAACGAGATTCAAAATTTAACGATCCAAGCCAAGGACGCCCGTACATTGGAAATTGCTGGTGAGAAAGCAACCCAGCTGCTCAACAACAAGAAGGATGTTGAGGGACAATTCGTGGTGTTTAACCTGGAGCAAATTCAGGAACAACTGTCCGTCATCACAGGGATTATGACGGCCATTATCGGGGGGATTGCCGGTATTTCTCTGGTGGTGGGCGGCATCGGCGTGATGAACATTATGCTCGTTTCCGTCACCGAGAGAACAAGGGAGATAGGCATCCGCAAAGCCTTGGGAGCGACAAGGGGTAAAATATTGTTCCAGTTTCTGATTGAAGCCATGGCCTTGACCACCATTGGGGGCTCCATTGGTATTTTACTAGGTACAGGCGGTGCTTATCTGATCACCATGTTGTTAAAACTACCACCCTTGGTGTCGGTTCCTGTGATGATCGGAGGATTGGTCTTTTCCATGGTGATCGGTATTATCTTCGGGATTTTGCCGGCCAATAAAGCAGCCAAGCTGGATCCTATTGAGGCGTTGAGATACGAGTAGGCAGGGAAAGAGGAGAGTACGATGTCATTGGGTTTGCCATCATGGACCGATTTGTGGTTGGCAATTGGCCTGGGTATTGTTATAGGCTTGATTAGTGAATATGTGGGCTGTAAATCCAAAAAAGCAGGCAATAGGAGTCTGTTGCTTTTGTCCGTGGGTGGGGTGGTCTGTTTAATCTATACATACCCCCTGGGTAGCGCAGTGCTTTTGATCAGCTTTGCTGCCTATGCAGCTATTGTCACCATGCAATTGACAGATGGCCGAGATAAGTATCTAGAGTTGAAAGAGAAAGTTCGCCATCTGGGTGTGGAAGAAATTGCAGTACAAAGGAAATTTTCACGGCTGGCCATTGATGTGCTGCTCACCCTGCTGGTCACCGTGGGGATGGTATTGGCCATTATTTACCTGCCTGAAGAACAATCTGTACTTCCTGTCATCAATTTGTTTATTTTGCTAAGCATTTATGGCAAATTAGTGGAGCGTATGATCATCTTCCTGACGACCAAAGTCTATTTTGTCCAACAGGAAGGGCAATTATTAATTGTCTCGCGCAACAAATCCAAACAGTTGCCTCTCCATGAGCTGGAAGCGGTGCACGTGGAAAGTGCGCCTGATGTGCTAAAACTCAATCACTTGTTTGTCGTGTTTACATCACATGAGGATTATACTGTTAATCTTGGCCGGGTGCTGTGTTTGACATATCCAGGTGAATCCATCTACCTGACGTTAACGGAAACAGATCGATGGAAGGTGCGCTTTGCTCAATATCTGCCTCCTGAGCAAGCTGCGGCAATTGAGGAAAGGACAACGTTGCCGCTCTGGCATCCAGCCTTACTCAAACGCTTGGCAGGCAAGCTGTATTATGCTGTTACCATCAAAGGCATATCGGCCTATTCGGCGCTTGTTGTGCTGTTGTATCAACTTGGTGTGCCTGTGTGGAGCATGATGGTTATTATTCTGCTGTGGTGGGGGCTTAATCTTTATTTTTCTGACCGTGTGCTGGCTGCTGCCCTGGATATCAAAGAAATCCGGGAAGGCAAGGTGTATGAAGCAGCGCAAAGGATTTTTCAGCAGGCGGGGTTGGGCCGCGTGCGCCTCTATGCCACCGAGGCGGCCGATTACAATGGCATGGCCATTGGCATGAATGTGGGCCGTTCGATGATTGTTTTAACTTCAGCCACGCTAAAATTGCCGCTTAAGGCCTTAGAGGGGATCATTGCCCATGAAGCTGTTCATGTGCAAAAAAGGGATGTGCTTATGGGGCAGGTCCTGCGCTTGGCAGGGTTGGGCCTGCTGGGCGGGTTGATTGCGCTGTGGTTCGATGAGCTGCAAACCTTGGTTGTTGAGCAGACGTGGATCGTGATCAGCATAGTTGTTGCTTTAATATGGCTGTTCCCTGTATATCTCTCCTTGATCCACCAATGGATGGAAGTGCGTGCTGATCATCTGGGCAGCACCTATCTTGAGGGCGGGAAAGCACAGATGGCTGAAGCGTTGCGTCAATTGGCTGTTCACCAGGAACGTGCTTTAGATAAAAGTTTAGAATACAGCTTAACTTCCACTGCACGTGAAAATGAAGGCAGTGGCCGGTTGTCTGTTTTGGAGCGGGACAAATGGGGATGGCGGCTGTTAGAATTTCAATTGCTGCTTCACCCGCCCATGTATTGGCGAATAAACACGTTGTTGACATACCGCCAAGGGTGGGGGCTTGGTCTTGCCAAACGCTGGCTGGTTGAACGTTTCAAGGAATCGCTGCCTGACAGGTTGATTGCCGGGAAAAACAGCAATCATAAGAGTGGAGCGGGGATATAGATGAGGCTGGTTATTGAAGCGTTGCTTTTATTGGGCGGATTAGTGTTAATAATGTTAGCATTTAGGTTCATTTTCTACCCAAGACTTTCGCGCAAGTTATACAAGAGGGCTATTAGCGTGATCGCTTATGCAGGTTATTGTGCTGTTTTTGCCTATGTTATCTACCGCTTAAGTAATGGTTAAAAAGAGTCAGGGACATTCCTGACTCTTTTGTGTGACGGACCGCCTGTGGATGACACGAGGATCCAGGATGGTTCTATTTCGTTATTCCAAATCCCCATGCGAATCCGGATAAGCCAGTAAATCTCTCTGGCCATTACTCCCATGTTGTTAGCGTAAGATGGAAATAAAAAGAGCACAGCCTAAAGGGCCATACCATCATCGACAGGAGATTGTAAAAAGCAGGTGGTTTGAAGTGGTGAACCGGAAACAGAATGTGACTATACAACGTTGGCTGTATTGGATCCCGGTTATTTTTATACTTCATAACATTGAAGAAATAATGTTTTTAGACCAATGGATGGTCCAGCATTTTACCTCGGAGAAGCAGGTGAAAGTGGCCATGTTTCTGCTTTCACTCCTTGTCATGACATTGGCCGCCCTGGCAATCATCGTTCGTTCAAGGTTATTTATGACATTGATTGTGATTGCCCAGTGCGTCATCTTTATCAATGCTCTTGGTCACATACTGGGATCCCTCATTTTTTCGATTACTCCCCGGGGGTGGTCACTGCAATCCTGCTCATCGTTCCTTTTTCGATCATGTTTTTTCGTCAACTCATTCGGCAAAAGGAATTTTCTATGAAGGGGATAGCTTTGTTTCTTGTAATTGGGATTGTCTTAATGTACCCGGTGATTCTATTATTTCTATTCATCGCCGGTCTGTTATAATACACAAGTTTATTTAAACAAAATATAGTAGATTAAAGACACGAAAGAAAAATGTGTTTTTTATCATTGGGGAAAACAGATGTACCGACATCGCAAGAAGGTAGCCCTTCTATGGCTTGTTATGTTTCGTCATTGCTTACATTGGTTATTTTGCTGTTCTTGCCTATGTCATGTATCGTTAATGACTAAACTATAAAAACAAAAAGAGCCAGCCCAAACCTCTGGCTCTTTTATTCGGGTTGTTTAACTATTCATCCTAGATTCCGCGTCACTGAATTTTGGAATGAAATGTTTTCCATAATACGATGTTGTAGAGCTTTGGTATGTTCGACATCTTCTAATCGGAACTATCATTTAGCACCATCTTTAGAC
>NZ_JAUSUQ010000035.1 GCF_030814135.1 Caldalkalibacillus uzonensis
ATTGTGGCTATTAATAAAGATCCGGAAGCCGAGATCTTTAAAGTGGCTGACTACGGCATTGTGGGCGACTTGTTTGAAGTGGTGCCCATGCTGACCGAAGAGTTTAAGAAAGTGCTGGCCAAAGCTTAAGTAACCAGTTTCTTTAGCAAGCATCTGGTTGTCCAGCCAACATGAATAGGCTGGTTAACTAGACGTGGAAGATTGAAACAAAGCCCTCCATGTTTCCTGGATTTCTTATCTTACCTGTTTGTCACAAAATGTTCAAATCTTATTAACAGATTCGTCATAAATGGCAGCGCCCAACAAAAACTTGTTCGGTAAAATGGGATGTACAGGGTGTATTCTTATGAGACATGGAGGGTTAAGAAAAATGGATGCTTGGCTCTTTTTAGGCGCTTGGATTTTCTCTGGTATTTTCTTTGTGTTCGTGACTTACCACTATTTCCGCAAGATTGCAGATCTGGAAATTGCAGCTGCTGAAGAAGAGCAGAAAGAAGCTGTAAAGCAAGCAGATAAAGTAGCCTGATTAAGCCCTTATCTAATCGAACTTATCTAATCGAATATGAGTGATTCATTGTTGACAGTTGCCGTGATGGGCAACTTTTTTCTTTCATTTGTTTAGGCCTTTGTTTAGGTTGACTCAGTTTTCAGGTTTAGGCAGCTTCGGGGTGTTTATGCCGTTGTTCCAGTCTTGGCGGCTCCGGTTTTGAGCTTTGGGGATCGTAATGATTAACCTGTTGTTGTCATGGTTAACTTGAATCTTTTCTTTTTCAATGGGAAATGGCAAGGGGATAAAGCGCTCCATACGTCGATAGGATTGCTGCCAAAAATAACGCCTTGTCGTCTGGTGTAAGAACTCAGATTCTTCCCTATGGTTCACACTAAGGTGCAGGCCGTGCGGTTCAAGATATACCTTAACCTGCTCTTTGTTTATGCCCGGCAGCATAATGGTTATCTTTAACTCCTGGTCGGTTTCGTTAAGGGTGAGATGAAACATGGACCATCCCTCCTGGTACACTTCGTAATTAGTCATGTAGCATTAGTAGTTTATGCGCTTATGTTTTCTTTGGGATAGGCAGGAGCCGAGGGGACAAGCCCCTTGAAACTCTCGGGGGTAAGTCCACAAGATCAACTCTTATGGAAGGGGGATTAGAAGTTTGGGAAAGGAATGGTTTGGTTTGAGATGTTTCAGTTTTGAGTTGTGATCCTGCGTGGTGACATCATTTGCGGTTGAAACTGTATGACCCGTATATAGGGGATTGAAGAGACGGGACAGATTTGTCTCAAACAAAACCGGAGCCTTGGAAAATTGGCTCCGGTTAACTCATTAATTGTATAGATTGTTTTTTCCAGTTAAGGGCTTTACCCAGTAGCTAACTGTGTTTCCGATATGGTTTTAAAGCCAAACTCGCCGTAAAACTTCTCCAAATAATGTTGGGCTTGGATTTTTATCGTGGTTTCTTTCATATTTAAAGTGCGAACCCCTGCGAAGCAAATGCGCGCCATTGATTGAGAAACGCTTGTGTCCGTTCATTGGGATACTGGATGACCGTATCAGGGGTGCCTGCTTGCGCGATTTGGCCATCGATCAAGACGATCAGGCGGTCGGTCATATATTTCACTTCCATTAAATCATGGCTGACAAATAAGGTGGTCGTCTTTGTCTCGCGCAAGACCTGTTTCAAATCTTCCATCAAGGCTGCCTTGGTTGGGAAATCAAGGGCAGAGAACGGTTCATCCAAAAATAAAATGTCAGGCTGTAAGACCAGCGCCCGGGCCAGGCTCACTCTCTGGGATTCACCCCCTGACAGGGTATGGGCGTGCTGTTTGGCCAGATGCCCGATGTCAAAACGGTTCAGCCACTCTTCGACCCGCCTTTGTTGCTCTCGTTTATTGACTTTGCGGAACTTTAATCCCAGAGCTACGTTTTGATAAACCGTCATATCCAATAGCAAAGATTGTTGGAATACGGTGGCCATCTTGTGACGAAGCGTTAATGGTACGGCATGGGGGTTGATCTTTCGTCCACGGTAAGTGATCGAACCGGAAGCAAGGGGATCTAATAAGGCCATTACCTTCAGCAGCGTGCTTTTTCCAGCCCCGTTTGGACCGATGATGCCAAGGATTTCCCCTTCTTTCAAGCTTAAATGTTCAACGTGCAAGATGGTTTTGGCCTGCTTCTTCTCCTGCACTGTATAATGAATATCCTTCATTTCATAAATAATCATGCCGATCGCTTCCTTTGTTGCATCAGCGTTAACGCCAATGTGATGAGAAAAGCTAAGGTCATCAGGATAAAGGACAGGGCGATGGCGATATCAAAGTTTCCTTTGGACACTTCCATCACCATCGCCGTGGTTAAAATGCGTGTTTCTCCTTTAATATTGCCGCCAACCATCATGGAAGCGCCCACTTCGGCCAGCACCCGGCCCAGCCCGGCCATAACCGCTGCCATAATGGCCAGGCGTGTTTCTCTCAGGAGTACGAGGAAACTTTGCCATTTCGAGGCGCCCAACGCTTTGATCTGCAGGCGCAAACGGGGGTCAATCTGTTGAAAAGCAGCGGTGGTTAAACCGATGATAATGGGCAGCGACACAAGCACTTGTGCCATAATGATGGCTGTTGGTGTGTAGAGCAGAGCGTAGTGGCCCAAGGGACCCGAACGCCACAGGAGCAGCGTGATCCACAGCCCGGCCACAACCGGAGGCAGCCCCATTCCCAGATTAATGAGCGTGACAACCAGTTTGCGGCCCGGAAAGGTGACCAAGCCCAAAATGACCCCCAGCGGAAGGCCCAACATCACGCTGATGAGTGTTGCAGTCAACGAAACACGCAGTGTCAGCCAGGTGATTCGGAATACTTCCGGATCACCGCTGATGAGCATTTCAATGGCTCTCTTTAATCCTTCCCAGACAAGCTCCATACGTGCCTCCTCTCAGCAGCATATGACATTTGCGCCTTTCAATTCATGACTGAATCATTTATCTCATCGACCAGGTTATTTCATTCTGCATAAGGGAAGAATAACGGTTCGCCGTATGTGTCTACGCCAAAAGAGGCGATGATGTGCTGGACCTCTTCCGAAACCATAAACGAAACAAATGCTTCGGCTGCCTCACTGTTAATCATCTCCGATTTTTCCGGGTTAACCTGCATGACATGGTAAATGTTGAGCAACGATTCATCTCCTTCAACCATGACTTCCATGTTGTCCAACAGGTGCTTAAAGGCAAGGTAGGTGCCCCGGTCTGTTAAGGTATATCCTTCCCGTTCGGCAGCCACATTCAAAGTATCCCCCATTCCTTGGCCGGTTTCCACATACCACTCCTGGTCCTGCGGGTCAATACCGCTGCTTTCCCAAATGCTCAGTTCTTTTTTATGGGTGCCGGAATCATCGCCCCTTGAAATGAACAGGGCGTTAGCATCAGCGATTTGCTTGAACGCTGTATCGACAGGCAGCCCCTTGATGCCTGCCGGATCAGAAACGGGCCCAATGATGATGAAATCATTATACATGACCCGCTTGTGGTTTATCACATCTCCGCTGCGTTCCAATTCCTGCTCGGCATCGGGAGCATGGGTCAAGAGGGCATCGGCTTCCCCTTGTTCTCCCATCGCTAAGGCTTGTCCTGTACCTACGGCAATGGTTTTCACTATGTATCCTGTTTTTTCCTCGAACAGAGGAAGCAACTCATCAAGCAGGCCGCTGTCCTGTGTACTGGTTGTCGTCGCTAAAATCATCTCTTTGTCTCCAGCATCATCTGTGCTCGTTTGACATCCCGCCAGCAATAATAACAGAATCGTCCCCCAAAGCATCAACCTTAATAGTTGCACTTTCATCGTCCGACATCTCCTTTTATCTTTTAATTTAATATGCTTTTAGTTTCGTAGATGATGTTTCCGAGTTCTTCATCATCGTAGCCTTCAAGCTGTTTGAGACTTGTTTTAAAAGCAGCGGAACGCACCATCTGGCAAAATCGTGTTAATGCAGCCTTGTTCTCATCTGTCCAGCGTATAACAAGATCAAAATATTCGGTTGCCACAGGGATGAAGGAGAGATCCACTTTTCTCGCTGCTGCCTCGATCCCCAGGGCCACATCCGCGCTTCCCCTGGCCACCCAGGCCGCTGTATCAAGATGGCTCCATTCTTCGTGTTCGTAACCCTGAATCGATTGCGGGTCAATCTTTCGTTCGGCCAAATGGGCATCTAACAGCAAGCGTGTACCAGATCCTTTCTGCCGGTTGACAAAGGTCACGTCCTCTCTCTGCAAATCTTCCCAGGTTGTGATGTTTTTGGGGTTGTTTTTGGCCACAATAAATCCTTGGGTGCGTGCCGCTAAGCGCATCACAGTGATCGGTTCATGGATAAACAGCCGTTGAATAAATGGCAGATTATATTCTCTTGTGGCCGGATCTATTAGGTGTATGGCAGCTATATCTGTTGCTCCCCGGTACAGCATCATTAACCCTTCTAAACTGCCGATGTAGGACGAGTGCAAAAGCAGAGCAGGAGTAGCTACGTTCATGAAGCGGGTCATGTGCTCAATGAGAAAATCATGACTGCCCGCCAAGCGTAAGGCGGGGCTGGGATAGCTAGGCACGATGGCGTTGCGGCTTTCTATCGTTGAGTAAGAGGTTGTAGAGGATGGAGCGGATACTTTCGTTTGTCTTTTATAAGCTTCCAGATCCTGCGGTTCGATACGCATCTTATTCCCTACGCGAAAAGCAGCCAATTCTCCGCGCTTAATTAACTCATAGACCGTATGTTTTGAGATTTGCAGCAACTCGGCCACCTCATCAGGTGTATAAGGCCGGTTTTCTTTTCTCACCGAGGCACACCTCTATCTGTTTTGTGATAAATTTTGGATAAAAAGTTTAAGACTAGTTTAAATGGTCTAGTATTTAGTGTCAATATATTTTGTATATTTTTATCAAGTTTCATTTGTTTTTGTTAAGTTTTGTTATCCGATCAGGAGGCAACATACATCCTTTTCAATTTGATATCAGTTGGGAGTGAACACATGGTTTTTAGCCAAATGATATGGTATACTCAAATGTTAAGAACATTTTTTCATGTGAGCAGCTACATATAAGCTAACTCCGGAAGGGCCTTCCCGTGGACCGGTTGAAGGCCCCTCCACTTTGCAGAGGTGTTTGGCCATGACAAACAACAATGCCACTCAAACCATCTATCCCATTCTGCTTATTATCGGTTTTGTTCATTTGCTTACTGATGCCATCCAATCTGTTATTCCGGCCATGTTTCCGATTTTGGAACAGTCCATGGGATTGACTTTTTTACAATTGGGTATTATTGCTTTTGCACTCAATATGACCTCATCTATCATGCAGCCGGTTGTGGGCTGGTTGACAGATAAGCGCCCCTCTCCTTTTGCGTTACCAATCGGATTGTGCTTTACTCTTGTGGGTATCATCGGCATTGCTGTGGCACCGAGTTTTTGGTACGCCCTGTTATCAGCTCTATTAATCGGTCTGGGTTCTGCGACTTTTCACCCGGAAGGCTCCCGGGTGGCCTATATGGCAGCGGGTAACCGGAGGGGATTGGCCCAGTCCATTTATCAGGTGGGGGGCAATACAGGGCAGGCGATGGCGCCTCTCATCACAGCCCTTATTTTGGTTCCGCTAGGACAATTTGGTGCCATTTGGTTCACCATTGTCACTTTGATTGCCATTGCCTTGCTCCTATATATTGCCAGTTGGTACCGTACGCAGTTGCAGGAGGGCAGGAAGAAGAAGAGCAGGCAAACGGTCAATCAGGTTAAAGTGGGGGGTTACACCATTGGCTTTGCCCTGTGTTTGCTGGTTTTTCTTGTTTTTGCCCGCTCTTGGTACCATGCGGCGATCACCAATTTCTATGCCTTTTACTTGATTGAGCAGTATCAGTTAACGATTCGCCAGTCTCAGGTGTACATTTTTCTTTTTCTGGCGGCCGGGGCTATTGGCACTTTTGCCGGTGGACCACTGGCCGACCGTTTTGGCAAACGGAATATCCTCTTTTTCTCTATGGTGGGCAGTGCCCCGCTGGCGTTGTGGCTGCCCCACGCCGGACCACTCATGGCCTATGTACTGATGACCTTGATTGGGTTTATTATCTTATCCAGTTTTGCCGTAGTCGTTGTCTATGCCCAGGAGTTATTACCCGGGAAAATAGGTATGGTGTCCGGATTAATTGTTGGTCTGGCCTTTGGTATGGGGGCGATCGGATCCGTTGCACTGGGCTGGCTGGCTGATTTAACCGGTTTGCGGCTGACCATGATAGGGGTCGCCTGTCTGCCGCTTGTGGGACTGTTAGCTATCCTGCTGCCTGCTGACCAGACAATTAAAACGTGGTACACACCAAATCTTCCTTCTCAAGGGGAACAGGCTTCGTCCCCTGCGGGAAGAGCATAGCAGAAAAGCGCAGCATAAACTGCTCATATACAAATAGCTGCTCCAAAATTAAAAGGCACTGAATTGGCAGGCACAGTTTCATAGGGACGGTGCCTGCAGTGTTGTCAGGGAGCTTTTAGGATGAGATTGTCTCTAAATATGGGGATTGACTTGGCTCAACTGTGTATATTATTATATACACATAAACACAATAACAGTACACTATAGAGATGCAAATCAGTAAGTGAGAGAGGGGATTGGCATGTTGGTCAATAAGGATGCCTGGTGGATTGTTTTTCAGGAACTAAAATTATTAGGTTGGCGATACTATCTTAAGACAGCGTTTGTGGTGATTGGTCTCTCTTTTTGGATTGCCTGGTTGTTGGAGAGCATACTTGCCGGGGATCATTATCTTTTTGGGTTCATTAAAGTTACTTATCTGCTCGATTTGCTCTTTCTTTATTTGCTCCCGTTGTTACCGTTCATGTTCCGTCCGGCCCAGGAATATTTTGTGTGGCTGAAGAAAAATGTGTTTGTCGGGTCACGATTGTTTATCTTTTTACGGCCCTTACCTGTTTCTTTGCGCACACTGGCGGCCAGCCGGTATGTTTTTCTTGTGGTCCACGTCCTGATCTTTGTCAGTTTGTTGTTTATTTTGCTGCTCATCTGGCTGCATACCATTGATTGGAAATCGTCAGGAATGAACCATCTTTCATTGGTCTTGGTTTGGATGTCCATTGGGCTGATCATTGGCAGTCTTTATTCTGCCTGTGAATTGGTTTACCGGGACAACAAGTTTGTTGTCAAAGTGGTGGTGTACTCATTGCTTTTTTATTCTGCCCTGCTGCTTTTTCCTGTGTTGATGGAGTGGCTTCTGGGCATGGGCTTAGTACAATGGACGATCTATGTGTCCCTTCACCATCCCGTTTTGGCCCCCTGTGCCTTTCTGGTGGGGGCTGCTGTGAGTGTATTGCTGGGCTGCTGGTACTTGCACCGCTTGATGTGCAAGACGGATCTTCTGGTGTAAGGATATAGCACAAAGGAGGTGGGGCAATGCGCATCCCCATTTGTATTGATCCTGACAGCAAAGAACCATTGTACCATCAAATTGAACGGCAGATTAAAGCGTTGATTGTTGGCGGACAATTGCCTGCGGGGACACCACTGCCTTCTATCCGTGCCTTAGCAGCGGATCTGTCTTGCAGTGTGATCACCACCCGACGGGCTTATCAAAACTTGGAGAACGAGGGGTTGATCAAAACAAGCCAGGGCAAAGGCACCTTTGTATCCGCTGTTGGGGATGTTCAGCGTTTGCACATGAAAAATGAAACAGTCTATGAAGCCTTTCGCCAAGCGGTCAATACAGGCCTGCAGCTGGATTTGGATATCACTGAACTGCGGCATATTTTTGAACAAGTGTTACAGGAGCTAGCCAATCAGAAAGGGGAATGATCATTATGGCTAAACCTCTGGTAAAAATTGCAGGATTACAAAAAGAAATGGGTCATTTTACCCTGGGACCTGTTCAGTTTCAGATTGAGCCGGGCAGTATTGTGGCCGTGGTCGGTCCAAATGGGGCGGGAAAAAGTTCCTTGTTCAAGCTCTTACTCCATTTGCTCCATCCTGATCAAGGGGAAATCTCCCTGTTTGGCTTACACTACCCGGAGCATGAAGTGGTCATCAAACAACGAATTGGCTATGTGCCACAGGATATGTCCGGATGTGAAGGGATGAAAGTGCAAGACATTGTCAAGTGGACGAAACGCTGGTATCCCCGCTGGCAAGCGGCGGAAGTGGAACATTGGCTGAACACGTTCGAGATTGCTCCGCAGATGATCTATAAAAACTTATCTAAAGGGTTGCAAAGAAAGTTCGCTTTTGCCCTGGCACTGGGTGTAAATGGTGACCTGTTACTCCTTGATGAACCATCGGCCGGAGTGGATATGTTTAGTTTACCTGCCGTTTATGAAGGATTGGTTCGTTATATGGAAGCTGGACAGAGAAGCATCTTGTTGGCCACTCATCAACCCCAGGAAGTCAAACAGTTGGCTGATTACATTTTCTTAATGTCCAGGGGAAAACAGATAGGTGTATATGAAAAAGACCGGTTGCTGACCAGCTACAAAGCTGTGTGGATCAGTCAAGGGCAACCCTTGCCTGCTGAGTTGCCTGCTGTGCACAAAGTAGAACAACAAGGAGGATTATGCAGATTAGTGACCTCCGATGTGGAGGCAACCCGTGCATTTCTGGACGCCCAGCAATGTCCCATTATCAGGATAGAGTCCTTGGAACTGGAAGAAATACTGGCTTTATTGATAGAAGGAGGGAGCCATCATCGTGACAGAATGGATTGAAGAGTGGCAATACATCATGGTGTTTCTGCTGTCTGCCACCCCTTGGATTGAAATCGCGGTGGTCATTCCCATCGCCATTATGGTGGTGGGCCTGTCTCCTCTGGGGGTGGGTGTTGTTTCGTTTGTTGGCAACTATCTGCCGGTTGTGGTTATCGTTTTATTGTATGAACGCTGGAAGGCGTGGCGTGCCAAACGTCGACAGAGTGAAACGGAGTCAGACACTGAGATGGGCGGCAAGCGCAGGGCCAGGGCACAGCGCATTTTCGAACGATACGGCACACCGGGATTGGCTCTGCTTGGTCCGCTTGTGACCGGTATTCATTTAGCGGCGGTGATTGCAGTGATGTTTGGTGTCAGAAAATAATATATTTTGTTGTGGATGGGACTTAGCTTGGCCATTTGGGCAGTGGTTTTGTCCGTGGGTTCTGCCTTCGGAATTGACTTGCTGGAGAGGCTGGGATGACTAGGGTTGATCGATTCCTATTTGGTTACTTCTTCCATGGATTAATATTGAAAATCGGATAATGTATGCTGTAGAATATCCATAAACATACCCAGGACGGTTATACTAAATCTTTTGTTAATAGGAGCTTCAGTATGGGTAAATGGCTAAGTATGTTCATTGATAAAATGGGCTTGTTTCTACTTCATCGTAAAAGAAGTCTTTATCCTCAATTTCATGATGATTACGCTTTGGATACAGCTGTAGAGAAGCAAGCCTCTTTTTTTAAGCTTGACACCCTTCCTGATCTCACATTGTCTAGCGGCGTGAAGCTTGGCTCCACGGGGCGTTTCACCTTTGAGAGCCCTGTTCAGTCGGGAGACCAAGAGAATGACACGGCCAGCGGCATCTATTATCTCAGTGATAGAAGCAAAGCCAAACAGATTTCTTCACCGGCTCATGTGATTATTATTCATGGCTGGCGCTCGGATCACCTAGATAAGTTTAAAAAAATATATCTAAACCCCATGTTGAAAGAAGGATATCATGTCTATTTTCCCACCCTTCCCTATCACTTTGAACGTACGGTCGGAGGATTATACAGCGGGGAATATATGATCAGTGCCAATGTGGGACGGACAGTGACCGCAGTAAGGCAAGCGGTGCTGGAGATTCGGACTCTCATCCAATGGCTAAGACAGAACATAGGAGGACAAGTGGTTCTGATTGGCGTGAGCCTGGGCGGGTACGTGGCCAACCTGACCAGCTTGTATGAACAAGAGATTGACGCACTAGTGTCTGTGATGTATGTCAATGATTTGGCCTACGCCATATGGCATACCCCTGTGGGCAAATATATTAAACGAGATTTTGAGCAACACGGTTATACCTATGAACATCTTTGCCGTAAATGGTCTATCTTGCGCACAGATTGCCAATCACCGCTTCTTCCCAAAAAAAGAATCCTGTTGATCAGTGGAAAGCATGACCAGTATGTCATGAATGAAGATGCAGAGCGGCTATGGTTGGCTTGGGGAAAACCAAGGCGTCTGGTGTATCGCTGTGGTCATGCGGGCATTATCTTTAACCGGAAACAAATAGCCAGAGACACCCTTCACTTTTTAGAATCTGCCTTGGGAAATGGTCAGTTTTCTTAGAGTTAAATGGAGTTGAAAGCCATGGTGTTACTGTTTATCCTCTTGTGGTCTGTGGGGCTGTTCTTGATCGTGTGTGATCCGCACCGTGAATCCTCCCGCTGGGCTAGCAGCACCCTGTTTTGCGGTGGAGCTGGAGGGTTGTCGGTTGTCATTGAGGAAAACATCAGATCCCTTTAAGTTTGGGCTGGGGCCCCCCTGAAGGGTGCCCATTTATGGTCAAGTTTTAGACGGGAATCAAGACGATAAAACATGGAATCTAGACGTGATCCAATCTCTTGAACGCAGGTTCTCGCCGGAACAATTAGCCAACGCC
>NZ_JAUSUQ010000036.1 GCF_030814135.1 Caldalkalibacillus uzonensis
GGTACTCCTTTCTCTTATGGAATCTGGACAATTCCGAGGATACCCTACCTATTTTTATTTTTTCAAGTGCTTACACAAAATATTGTACGTCATCGTGAAGTGGGGCACTTAAATTGAGCTGAAAAACAGATTCTGTTTTTAAGATTTAATATTAATTGATCGAGGAGGATAAGATAATGGACAAGAAGCTATTGATTTTGATGTCTAGTATCACAGTTTTAATGACCGTTTTAACCGGCTGTGGGGATACTGAAACCGGAAGTGATGATTCTTCAGTGAGTTTGCAATTTCCGACAGCTTCCACAACAGGCACCATTTATCCTTTAGGTTCAGCCATGGCTAATTTATGGAATGAAGAATTAGGCTATAAAGTCAGTGCTCAAGCATCTAATGGAGGGGTACATAATCTGAACCTGCTTAAAGATAGAGAAGCAGATATCTCTTTTGCAACAGTGGGGATTATTTGGGAAGCCTATCATGGTGAACATTCTTTTGAAGGCAGACAATACGAAGACGTAAGAATTGTCGCCGGATTATATTATAACCCGAACCAATTTGTTGTCCGCGAAGATGCTGGTATTGAATCAATTGCTGACATTAAAGGGAAGCGGTTTGCGCCAGGTGCCAGTGGAAGCACGCCTGAAGTCGAATCAAGTATCATTCTTACGGAATATGGATTAAACTACCCAGATGACATCCAGGCCAATTTTGTAGGTTTTGGGAAGCGATTGATCTGATGAGAAATAAGCAGATTGATGGGGCATTAATACAAGCAGGCCTTCCTACGGCAGCCGTAACTGAAATGACATCTACTGCAGGAGGAAAGTTAATCAGTATTGATCCCGAGATAAGAGCATCATTAATCGATAAATACCCCTGGTACTCAGATTTTGTGATTCCTGCAGGAACATATGACAATCAGGATGAAGATGTAGAGACACTTGCCATTAAGATGATGCTCATTACCGATGCATCTGCTGATGAGGATGTCATATACAATTTAGTGAAAACAATGTGGGAGAACTTGGATGAGCTAGAGTCAGCCCATCCGATTGTAGGACAATTTGACATTAACCGAGCAACAACAGATTTAGCCGGAATTCCTTTACATCCCGGAGCAGAAAGGTACTATAAAGAAATCGGAGTGTTGACCGAGTAAGAAAACCCAAAGGGAGACAGGTAAACACATGATGTCCTGCCAGTCTCCCTTTTTGACCTCCCCCCGATCCCATCTTCATTTGCATAGAAGAGTAAGACCGTCTAAAATTGTCTCTATATAATATTGCTTCAACTCATTTATAAAAGGATTTTTTAGACTTTTGTCTAATATAAAAGATATAAGATGCAACACGATTAATACTATGAGCTAGATATAGGAAGTGTAAAGAAATGGATAGAAATAACTATACCTTTATTGAAACGTTCTGTGGAGCAGGGGGGCTGGCTTTGGGGCTGATACGGTCCGGCTTTGAATTGGAATGGGCATTTGATAATGATGAAAAAGCCGTTATGACTTTTTCAAAGAACGTTTCACAAAAAGTGGACAAAAGAGATATTAATCATATATCGGTTGAAGAAGTATTGCAAAAAACCGGTCTGAAACCGGGTGAACTGACTTTACTGTCCGGAGGCCCGCCTTGTCAGGGGTTTTCCAGGCAAAAACATAAAAGCAAAAAAAAGGATAGAAGGAATCATTTAATTTTAAAATATATTCGTTTGGTAAAAGGTCTCAATCCGAAATTTATCTTGGTGGAAAATGTGGATACCTTTCAAAAGAAAAGAGGAACAAGATATATTAAAATACTACGTAGATTTCTTCAGTTGAATTATGAACTTCTTGTTTACGAAGTAAATTTTGCGGACTACGGTGTGCCGCAAATTCGAAAAAGAACCATCATTGTCGGATATAGAAAGGATCTCGATATTAATTATACTTTCCCGTTACCGACTCATAAAAACCGTTGGGTATCGGTATGGGAAGCCATAGGTCATCTGGACAGTCCGCCTGAAGACGGATCTGAGCATCCAAGGATTCCAAACCACTACGTTCCGAATATTTCCGATTTGAATCGGGAGCGTATCCGTTATGTACCGCAAGGAAGCGGAAGAAAATGCCTTCCCAAAAGGTTACAACTGCCTTGTCACAGAAAAAAGACCGGGTGGCCCGATGTATACGGTCGGATGTCTATGAATCGTCCCGCACCGACCATCACGTGCGGATTTGACAACTTCACAAGGGGGAGGTTTGCTCATCCCCTGCATGATCGTCCCATTACCCCGAGAGAAGCTGCGATACTACAGGGATTTGAAACTGATTTTGTTTTTTATGGCAATAAGGGAGAAATCAGAAATCAAATCGGAAACGCAGTGCCTCCGATTATCGGTTATGTGTTAGGCAAATCCATTATGGAAGCGCTTGTAACGAAAGAAAAATGTATGGTTCCCGTTTAGAAATTTGATAGGGAGGGGGAGAGATGATGGCAAAGTTCAGGACACGCGCACGGGCAGTCGATCTTCTGGGAAAAGAGCAGATACGGGATGAAATCACTGCGATCTCGGAGCTGCTTCGAAACTCCTATGATGCCGATGCTACCGAAGGTCTGATTAAAATCGACACTGAAAAGGATCGGATCATCGTTTGGGATGATGGGGAAGGAATGACTGAACGGGAGTTGCAGGAAAATTGGCTAACGTTGGGGACATACTCCAAACGCCACCAAGGAAACCGAAAGTCCAAAAAAGGCAGAGTCAAAATCGGTGAAAAGGGAATCGGTCGATTGGCAATTTCATTACTCGGTGATCTCCTCCTGCTGGTTTCCAAAAAAGAGGGCGGAAACTGGTCCGTTTTGTTTTTGCATTGGGAGCTTTTCAGAAACCCCGACATTTATTTGGAAGATATCGAAATACCGATACGCACTTTCAATACATATGAAGAAGTTGTGCATTACCTAACCACCGATATGAGTGACATGAAGAAAGTCCTGCAGTCAAATCTCACAAATTCCGATGGTTGGACTGAAAAAGATATTCTGCGAATTACTGAGGACATTCAAAAGTTTAAGGTCGGAAATGAATTGTTGAATCGCTTGCGTATCAATGAGAAACGGGGAAAAGGAACAACTTTCTATATTGCAAGATTGGAAAGCTTTTGGGACTGGGGTGTATATCTGAGAACTCGGGTAAAGGATGAAAACATTGAAAAAAGAATTCAGCGATTGAAGGATGTCTTGTTCTCCTTTCAAAATTTCATAGACTTATTCGATATGGAAGATGCTAATGGTAGACATTTGGAAGAAAGTTTCAAACCGCAGATAGAAATTAATGGGCAAAAACTGACGGATGAAGCCTGGTTCAATCCGGATGATCTCAAGCTGTATGATTATGCGTTGAAAGGCACGATAGACGAAAATGCCGTATTTCACGGGGTGGCATATGTAGGCAACGATAAGGAGGAGGTCACAGTAGGTAGTGATGATTTATTACAGGGGATGTATAGCGAGGGTTACGAATCTTGCGGTCCGATCAAAATAAAATGGTATTTCGTAGAAGGTCAGGAATCTCAATCCCGATTAACCAAGGAACAGCATAAAACCATGATACAGAAGCTGAATAAGATTGGCGGTATCTACGTTTTCCGGGATGGATTACGCATATTGCCGTATGGGGAACCTGGGAATGACTTTCTGTATATTGAGGAGAGGCGTTCTAGGGGAGCAGGTTATTATTTGTTCAGTCACCGACGGATGTTTGGTTATATTGAGATCAGTAAGAAGAAAAACCCGCATTTGGTAGATAAGTCAAGTCGGGAAGGATTTGTGGAAAACTCTTATTATAACTATTTTAGAGGCGTAGCTATTAATTTATTGAAGTGGTGGGCAATAGATTATCTGGAAACACAAAAAAAGGAAATGGGGAAAAGATACATTTATTTGGAAAGAATAAGAAAGGAAAAAGAGAGGGAGGAACGGTTAAACGAGAAAAAGAAAAAAGAGGAGAAGCGGAAACGAGACTATTTCAAACGACTTGAAACCGAGCTTGATAACTTTGATGAGAAGTTGGCAAATGAACGGGCCCGTCTGAAACGGGTGATTGATGAGGAAATTGAAGATTGGATCGGAACAAGTCAAAATAACGTTTCGGATCGAATGGGATGGAAAAATCGGTTGTATGAATTGGGATTTACGTTACATAAAAAAGTTGACGGCATACGTCATTTGAGAATTGAACCGAATTTGAGATACGTACATGACAATGAAATGCTGGACATTATCGAAGAAAAAAGTCAGGCATTGGATAAAGCGATAGAAGAATTGAATGGTTATATTGAATCAGCCATAAAAAATGCAGAAAAACGTATGAGCGAAATAACGGCAAAGAGCGTGGAGTCAGGCACCAACGAAAATGAAACCGTTCGAAGTTTGGAACGTGCCATTAGATGGTGTAATACAACTTCGAAGGAAATGATTGCAAAGATTGAAGAGGAATCAAGCAGTACCTTTAACGAACAAGTGGAAGAGATGAACCGTAAATTAAAGAACTATTTTTTATCCGAAGTTAGTCGTCATGAAAAAATGCTCGCACCTTTGAATGATGAGTTGCAAACAATTAAACAGGATTTACTCGCAAAACATCAGCAATGGCAATCAAGCAACCTTTTAACCGATATTGACAAACTGGAAAAGGAAACGCAGGAGGTTCTGTCAAATTTCGAATCTCTAACGGAAAGATTGCAAAAAAACATATTGGACTATTCGCAGGAACTTCGTAATAATCAGGCAGCAGCCTTTGTCAAAAGATTAAGTGAAAACTTGGACGAGATATATGAAGATTATAGAAATAATGAGACGGACGAGGCTTTTATCGGCTTATTGAAAAAAGAAATCGAACTGTATCGCGACTTGTCTGCCGTCGGGCTGGCAGCGGAGCTGACCAGTCATGAATTCAACCATCTGTATAACCGTATACGTGAGAATTTGGATATCATGCTTAGGGCCAGCAGGAATAAAAAGACCGCCGCGATTGTGGAAAACACGCTAGGTGCGTTTCGCTCCTTGGAAAAACTTCATCAACGCATAAGTCCGCTTTACCGACAAACCCGTTACAGAAGAAGAGAAATCGATTTGAGAGCATTTCTGGAAAGTGTGATTGAGTATTTCTCAACGGATGTTAAAAAATACGGTATTGAGACGGTGTATGACATTCCGAAGGGGTTTTATATAAAGGAAGCCGATCCGGTTTTGTTCACGCCTTTGGTGAATTTGGTTTCGAACGCCATCTATTGGATGTTGAACAGTGATCGCAGAGAAATACATTTCTATACATCCAACGATTTGGATTGCTTATATGTTCATGATACCGGACATGGCATATCCGACAGAGATCGAGAGCGCATATTCGAGCCGTTTTTCACAAAAAAAATCGACGGCAGGGGTTTAGGTCTCTATTTGTCAAGAGACATTTTGAAAACGAAGGGGCATAAGCTTTATTTGGTTCCTGCGGGAAAGGAATTGAAACCGTTAGGGGGGGCCTGCTTCTGCATCGAATTTCATCCGGACTGTGAGAGGGGAATTAAGGGGGAAGAGATTTTATGAACTATGAACTCGTACAACAAGTTAAAGATATTGTAAAAGGATATTTTGATAATGCCGTGATTGTTGATGACGAGCTGTTCATGACCAAAGAAAGACTGGAAGAGGATCTCGAGTTTGATAATAGTGAGTTGGAGGAATGGAATGAAGTAGAAGTTCAAACCGAATATGCTGCTACGACGGATGATTATACTAGTTTAGGTTCCAGACCTGATGAAACAAACGAAAAATTTATTCGAGACGGTTTTGTTGTCATGCCGTTTCGATATGAAAGGGATCGGGATATCAAGGAGCAATTGGAAAAACTGACTCCTGTATTTAATAATGCAAAACTCTTAATAATCGATTGGAATCTCGAGAATCTGCCTTCGACATCGCCGACCCCTCGAGGGGCTGCAGCTTTAAGAATAATACGGGAGTTTGCCGGTACGGAAAAAGGAATCAAATGTATAGTGGTATATACGCAGGAAGATAATTTGCAAGTAGTCAGGGATGAACTGGAAGCCGATTTTGAATTCATTGATGATCATTTTTTTCAGGACCGGAACCAAGGAGAGGGAAACTCGCTTTTTGGCTTTGTCTTTTCGAAAAGAGAGGTGGAACCGGATAAAATCATATCTGAAATGGCGAATATTTTGATTCAAAATAAGAACACCATGCTTCATCTCATAGACATAGCCAATCGCTTTGATGAAAACTTGGGTAAGGCGATGAGGCGATTCAATGCTCCCTTTGACAATGTATTGTATACACAATTTGTGACATCCGGACTTGACAGCGATATTCCCCAATTTCTGAACGAGTTACTGACATCTGAGATTTTGGAACTTCCTCAACATGAGTCTGAATTTAATATTTACTTTAAATTAAAAATACAAAATTTACTTAGAGTATTGCAGGAGGAGTCATTTACAGAGGAAAAACTGAATGATTTACTTGCTTTTTATAATTTGGAAGGAAAGGATGTAGGAGAGTATATATCTGATGCATTGCACAGTAGAGATTTTAAAGAGGGACTTATAAAATTAATTAAAGAGACAGAGATTCGTTCAGTTCAAGAGTTAAAGGCCCCGCTGATTGATTTGGTGTCACCGTACGTTAAGAAAAAGAAAAAAAAGACAAATGCGGTTAAACAGTTAATTATGATACTTTTCGTGTTGGACGAATTTATACGTGACCCGGACTCATTCAAAGAGCAATTTTACAAGCAGGCATATACTCTAACCAAACTAATGAAATTTTATGATGATTATCCGGATAAAATTAATACTGGAACCATTCTTAAAAGTATGAGTTCGGAAAATTATTTGTTGTGCATAACTCCGTGGTGTGATGTGTTCAGATTGGAAAAAATCGATCATATGTTGAAGTTTTTGAGAGGCACTGTCGTAGGCAAAGTTACAGATATTTTATTAGAAAATAATAAAAGCAACTGTGAATATATGGTGGTACCTATCAACGGTAAACTTCAATTGATAAAGTGGGAATTTTTTGATGTCGTTACCCTAAAAGCAGATGAATTAGACAAAAACTATCGTAAAGTAACTAATGTAAAACGGAGCTACATACAGAAGATTATTAACCGATACTCCTCGTATCAGATCAGAGCCGGGGTCAACGAACTCTTTTTCAAGGAATCGGATTACGTTAGTAATTTCTATAAGCAACTCTTTTAGTACTCTTTTCTTCTATACTTTACAATATCTTATAGACAATCCCTGGAGATCAACCTGTTCTTTTAGATGGTAGAGGGTAGGTGTGACCTGTGGCTCAGTCAAATCATGACAGTAAAGAAACTGAATATATCAACATTGTTCCGAAGCTGTCAGTGATACGGATATTTTTAGTCGTGAAAAACGAAGTGAGATAATGTCAAATATAAAAAACCAAAATACCAAGCCTGAACTATTAATTCGTTCATTGCTTCATAAAATGGGGTATCGTTTTCGATTACACCGAAAAGATCTTCCTGGAAGGCCAGACTTGGTTTTACCTAAATATAAAACGGTTATTTTTATTCATGGGTGCTTTTGGCATCAACATCCCAATTGTAAAAAGGCAACTATCCCCAAACGAAATCGGGAATTTTGGTTGAAGAAGTTAACCCGAAATATGGAACGTGATCAACAAGTAATTGAAGAGCTTGAAAGTATGGGGTGGAATATAATTATTATTTGGGAATGCCAGGTTAAGAAAAATATTAAAGAAGTGATGGACAAGATTACGGGACAATTAATTAAAAATGTATTCTAAATGTTTAGCGTAAATGTCCGTATGGTTTATGTAAAGGGGGGATGAAATGTATCAGCCAGAACTACAATCATAACATTTTCTATCCTTAACGACATTGATAAGGGCATTATCAAAATACCGCAGTTTCAAAGAGATTTTGTGTGGTCCAAAGAACAATCAGCTAAGTTATTGGACATTTATTAAGGGAGATCTAAGTGCAAACGAAAAATCACACCGGAAAAGATTGGACTACTTTTGGATATGAATGTGGTCGATAATGTGGCCATAGGGTTAAAGTTTCGTAAATTTAACAAAACAGAGCAGAAACGGCGGGTGGAGAAATGGCTGGGGCGATTTCACATTACCCATTTGCCCCGTCAACATGCCCATACCTTATCCGGAGGAGAGTCCCAAAGAATCAGTCTGGCCGTTCCCTAGTCCTTGAACCTGATATTTTATTTTTGGACGAACCCTTTTCTGCCCTTGACTTCCCCACCAAAGTTTCACTGATGGAGGACTTGAAACAGATCCTAAAGAAGGACCAAAACCACAGCCCTCTTTGTCAGCCGTGATTTAATGGAAGTGAACTATATGACGGACCGGCTGATCGTGCTCATTGACCGCCATGGCCCAGGAAGGCGACACCAAAGAGGTGATTCAGCACCCCAATCAAATCACCGTTTCATTTTTTAACAAATGGCGTCAATTTGCTTTAGAGCATTGAAGCCATCCGCATAATAAATAATTAGGTGAAAATAAAAAATATGATATACTACTAATTGGGAACTACTTATGCAGGGTGGGCGGTGGCTTTCCCCTTTTTATTTTTGTTTAGGGGGTACTGCCGAGTTGGTGAAAATCCATGAAGCTTTGATGCTGATGATTGCTTTCGCTACTCTAGTGGTGACAGTGATCGCTGTAGCACAAGGACAAAAAAAGAAGTAACCCACCCTGTCACGGCAAAGGGTGAGTTACTTTAACAAGCCCTTCATTGGCCACCGCTCTTCATGCGGTGTAGCTGCCATAGAGCATCGGTGTTGCTGCACCGATGCTCATTTTCATTTTATGCAAGTTAAGCGCTCTCACACACATTTCTATTCCATATTATACAAAAGGAATTATCACAATGCAAATTCACTTTTAAGGACATGTTTGTATGAGCTATTTGAACATCTTTGGTTCCTTATATTCTACAACATTGAGGCCCCAGCTCAGTTTAAAAGCTAGGCCTTTTTGCTGGTCATATAAGGTGATGCGTTCTTTGCCTGATTTCAATTTCTCTGGTGTAATCACCACTTCGTATCCTTCCACTCTAATGTCGCTTTTCCCTGTCAGTGAGAGATAGTAGTGGTTTTCAACGGTTTTCTCACTGTTCGCAATAGCCTGTCAATAACACCAAAAGAAACAAAATACCCGCCCGGCACTGTTTCCATTTATCCATCATCAACAAACTCCTTCCTGCTTGGTGTGTTTAGTTCCTTTGTTGCATGATCCGTTCTTCCTCAATGTGTATATCTATATTTAAAATGGATGTAGATAACTTCAGTTTAACATACCCCGAGTTCGACAGTTTGAAACCTTTTTTGGACAAACAAAATTTACAAAATACTTTTAAATCAAGGCAGATTCGGATGACTACCCAGAAAAATGG
>NZ_JAUSUQ010000037.1 GCF_030814135.1 Caldalkalibacillus uzonensis
CTCGCCATTTTTCTGGGTAGTCATCCGAATCTGCCTTGATTTAAAAGCATTTTGTAAATTTTGTTTGTCCAAAAAAGGTTTCAAACTGTCGAACTTGGGCAAGGGGCTGGCGGTATTTTTTAACAAAGAAAGCGACCCAGGATTTTTCCAGATCGCTTTTTACCAAAACACAAAAAGGCCAAGCATACCCTTTTCTGGGCACACTCGGCCTGTTTTTACAATGTCGTTCGTCCCATACGGACGTGCCCTTGTAACACGAGCGCACTTTTGCGGGAGCATCCACTCCCCTCCGCTTTCACCCAACAGGTGTGCGGAGCCGGACACATAGTGCCCGTTTTCTCGGCCCTCCGCCCGATCGTGGCATCTGCACGTGACGGTTCCCCGCTCACAGTGCATAGATGGTATGCGCATACCCGGTCTTCCCTGTGGGTTCACCGGTTCAAACAAATGTTCTATGTATAGCATACAAAGAATAATGGCAAGGAAAAATGTGGATGGAGGAAGTCCCTTTTTTAACCTCCCCATTTTAAGAACATATGTTCTGTTGACAGGCTAAAAAATTAAGGCCGGGAGTACCGACCTTTTTGTTGAAGCCTGCAAAACACGATAGCAAATCGTATTGGGACTTGTTTACATACCAACGATATTCCCGTCCGTCTTGGCGTAACAACGTAAACCGTGAAACGTGATCCGTAATCCGGTTCCGTCATACTCCACTTGTTCACTTATTGAATAAATCTAGCTTGCCCATCTAATTGCTCCGTGTCCGCAGGCCGCTGGCCTTGTGGCCAGCCGTGAAGGATGGTCAAACCATCCCTCAAGGCTGAACACATCAGCTAAGATAGTTTTCCGCTCCCGGAAACTCTATCTCCACCTGATAGTTTTTCTTGTCTATCAACTGGCTGAGTCTGGTGACCTTTTTCTCCAACTCAATGGCTTTTTTCCTCATTTCCTCCGGATCATACAGAGCACGGACAACCATTGGTGTGCTTCCGTACCCCATGTCGACCTCTTCCTTTTTCCGTCCGGCCAGGATTTTCAGTTCGGCTATCTCACTTCGTATCTGTTTGGCCAACTCAATGGCCTCTATGATGGTATATTTCTCCCCTTCCCATTCCAATGTTTCCGTGATATTGGCTTTGGCCAAGAGCACGTCCAGATGCCGGAAATCCTGCCGGGCGGCAATAGCATGTAGAAAAACAAGGGGGTGGAACGAAAATAGACAACCCCTCATTTTTGGTAGATCGACTCATTCTTAACCCAAACGTGTTCACTGCTGTCCCATTCAAAAAAACATCTGGTCAATCTCTTTTTCGTTCATCAAATCCTCATCCGTTGTCGCCCGTATCCTGAGGTCGGACAAAAACGGATCCAAAGGAGACAGATGTTCCAGTTTCTCCGTGACAACAATGATTCTCTGTTCCGGGTTCTTGTTCCATTTCAGATACAGCATCAGATCATACACATCATCACGGGCCACATAGATGTAATACAGCTTCTCCCCGACCTGTTATGGCTCCAACAAGATCAAGAGAAAGAACAATGGACGGTTCAAAATCACTAAACACGCTGTACAGTTTAAAAAAGACTATGCGTTTTAAAACGTCTTCTGTCTGCCAACTGAGCCAATAGTTAGGTGGAAGATGAAAGGCATGAATGGTTTGTACCCAGGGTGTAGATCGGGGTAGGCTTGTCTCCTTGAAAGAAATCATGACACATCAGCAAATTGTAACTGTGACAGGCTCTTGATTTTCTTCTTGTTGTAGAAACCAAACAGGCTTTTTAGCTGCATGCCGCCAATGTTGGCGACGGCGTACAGCATATGGTAATGCTCCTTCGGAATCTCTATCTCCCGTGATTGGCCTCGCTCCCACCAACCTTGAAACAGCAACACCCGTAATAAACCACCAATTATCACTTCGTTTTTCCCTCACTGACTGGTCATCCATTAAATCCCTACTTCCCAAGCCTATAACCAACCGCCTCGGCAATATCCTCTTCTTCTATCAAGTCATGCCCGTTCAGATCGGCAATGGTGCGGGCTACCTTCAAAATCTTGTGGTATCCCCGCATGCTTAACTGGAGATGCTCAAAAATCTCCCGCATAAAGTCTTCCGCCTCTTTGGTTAATTGACAAGTTGCTTTTACCTCTTGAACGGTTAGCAATCCGTTCGGCTTGTCATTTTTGGTGCGCTCCTGTTTGAACAACAAAGCTTGTTCAACCCGCTGGCGAATATTTGATGTACTGTAATGGTCATTATGTGGCGTAGCTGTACAAACAATCTCATCATAACTTAACAATGGCACGTCCACCTGCAGATCAATGCGATCCATAATCGGACCGGACAGTTTGGCCCTGTAGCGCTCGATTTCATTAGCTGTACAAGTGCAGGGATGCTTCTCAGTCTCATAGCCATAATAGCCGCAAGGACAAGCGTGTAGTTCAAACCTATGGTAACGACATTGTAAAACGGGAAAATACGCTTCTTGAAAAGCAATTTCTTTATCAGGATGAAGATACTCCCGGTATTCATATTAGAAAAGCTCGGTTGGAGAAAAATCTGTATATTCATGAATTGGCCAAGCTGGCTGGGATGACTCCACAAGGTGTTGCAAATATAGAAAGAAATGTTTATGAAAGTAAAACCGGTCTAAAGGTTGCTGCTGCAAAACCAATATTCGATTACGTCTATGTAGGAAGGAGACTCACCTAATGTAATCTGATCTGCTGGTTTTCGTAATATATACCCTCCCTCTCGGCCGCCTTTTGACTCAACGATACCCGCACTCGCTAACAGTCAGTCCGGGATCTCCAGAACGTGATTTTACTGTTAACTGTGGCGAAGCCGGTGAACAACTGGACGTGGAATTAGATAAAATTCTCTATGAAGCCGAACAGCGAATGATTGATCATTTACGGCATTATACGATTACCGATGTCATGGAACGAGTCGAATATTTCATGATCTCTTCAGCAAGAGACTTATCAAACAATGACTGACCAATTATAATGTACTTAAATAAGTTGCAATTATGTCTGCGTTCTTATTTTGGTATAAATGTGCCTTTTATAAGCACATATAAAAAGGAGGTTTAAGGAGATGAAAATAACCGTATTTGGATCATCCGGTCCTTTAGGAATTGAGTTAATCAAACAGGCACTTGATAGGGGACACGAGGTTATTGCTTATGCCAGAAACCCGAAAAAGTTGCATGATCATACCCACGAGAGATTGACAATCATCGAGGGAAAACTGACTGACCAACAAAAAATCGAACAAGCTGTAACAGGGGTGGATGCGGTAATCAGTGTTTTAGGACCAAAAGGAAGATTGAAGGACACCGAATTGAGCGATGGTATTCAAAATATAATTGAATCGATGAATAAAGTTGGAACCAAACGGCTTGTCGCACTTTCCACCGGAAGTGTGAAGGATCCACAGGATCGCTTTGATTTAACGTACAGCATTCTGGTATTACTGATCAGAATAATCGCAAACAGTGCCTATCAAGAAATTATTCGAATGGGAAAACTTATTCGTTCGTCAAATTTAGACTGGACCCTTGTGCGTGTTGGCTTTTTGAACGATGATGGCGTTAAACCGGTAAAAGTCGGTTATTACGGACATGGCAATGTCAATGTGAAAATATCAAGATCGAGTGTTGCCAAATTTATGCTGGATCAAGTAGAATCTGGAGAATATATAAGAAAGTCACCTGCAATCAGCAACTAGCACTTATTAATGATGTAAATTGATCGCATATATAAAAAGAGCAGCGGTATGATGTCAAGAGACTAATTTGACACTCATGTTTTTGTGGCTATTATATTCAATTTTAAAGTCAGGGAGATTTTAAGGATCTACACCAAACATAGTGCTTAACAAGATTTAGAGTGAAAAATTGAAAAACATTTGTACACTCCATAAGATGGTTGTGCGACCAATCCAACTCGAGGAATGACAAGATGCACAACAAATATACGATCTTTTCGTCAAATTTACTAGAAGTGAATGTTCAACACGATATAGAATTTAAGTCGCGGATCGGTTTAACGTGACTCGTTACGTGATCGAGGTCCTTCTTAACGTGTGCGGCAGATTTACTTTATTTTGCCGAGCCTGATGAGATCATTTCAAGGTTTAATGTCTCAAACAGGCTTCTGCCTATGAGTCTGTAAAGTGATTTGTTTGTACCGTTTCACGGTTGCTTAGCCCCAGGCGTTGTTGGATGATTAGAGAGCCAAGTGCAACACGAACAGAAACGGCTTTTTGTCCTTTGAAAGATTTCTTAAACGATTGAGTCTTTTCCTCTGCTTTCCACCACGGAATGAGGTTGGCCAGGATCACCCACCGGTTTTCTTTATTCAATTTCCCACCAAAAGGCAAGAAAAAATCGTCTGGCAAAACAAGTTGGTTTTCGGTCATCTGATACAAACGGGTAACCTCCAAGTGCAAGTTTAAAGGAATTTCAAGATTTCCTTGCACTTATATTCGACAAAAAATACTCAAAATCCTTGGTATTACTCACATTTCCTTTTGTTCAGCAGACCCTAATAAAAGGAACATCGCCTTCATTCCCGTTTCAACATAGCCAGCATCGGTTCATCACTAAACAAAAAGAATGGCTGTCCTTTTTTCCCCACATGGGACAGCCATTTATCATTTTAACCGACTGGAGTTTTAATGTTCCGTTGTTAAGCCACTTGTTGATTTTGCATCTCTACTGGGAACGTGCTGGGGACCACAGGGTTTTGCGTTTGTTCCAGTTCTTCTGTGGCCGCCCAACAAAGAAAACTCCTCAACCTTCCGTACCTCGATCATTTATTTTTCGATGGGTCCATCTGTCATTTCTTGTTCAGCCTCATTGAATTTCTCCATCGCTAGCTTCCATTTCTTACGGAACCCCTTCAAGCTTTCAACTAAACTATATATAACAGGGATGACCACAAGGGTTAAGAGTGTTGAACTAAACAAACCTCCAATCACGGCAATGGCCATCGGCGCTTGAATTTCTGCACCTTCACCTGCGCCAATTGCCAGCGGAAGTAAACCTAGCATCGTTGTCAGAGCTGTCATGATAATCGGGCGTAATCTCGTCAGACCGGCTTCAACTAACGCTTCTCTTACTGGCAGACCTCTTTGCCTTAATTGGTTGGTGTAATCAATAAAGACAATGGCGTTGTTGACCACAATCCCTACAAGAATAATAATCCCGATAAAGGCGGTAATCCCGAAGGAATACCCTGTGGCAAGAAATGCTAAAATGACACCTGTAATTGCAAGTGGCAGTGTAAACATGATAATAAAGGGTTGCACTAATGATTCAAATTGACTAGCCATGACCATATAAACGAAGACAATGGCTAAAATCATGGCTAAAAACAAGGAGTCAAAGGACTCATCCATTATTTCAGCCCCACCGGTCATTTTGATGGTATATAATTCCGTATCAATATCAAGGTCATCAATCATACTTTTTATTTCTGATTGAACTTTGCTTGCAACTGTTCCAAATGCCTCGCCCTCAAACTTGGCATTGATGATGATGGAATCTTGCTGGTCCTCTCGTACAATGGTAACTGGACCTTCTCCTCTTACAACTTCACCTAATTCTTTTAATGCTACCTCTTGACCCGAAGGAGTAGGCATCATTAAATTTTCAATTGCTTCTTTAGAATTTGATACGTCTTGCAGTTGTACTCTGACCTCGGTATCAAATATCGTTCCTGCTATTTTCCCTTGTAACGATTCATTCACAAATGACGCCACTTGATAGGTTGTTAATCCATATTTAAATGCTTTTTCTTTATCGACGATAAATTGATACTCAGGCTTTCCTGTCTCAATACTATTCGTCACGGTACTAATTTCACTCATGTCATTTAATCGTTTCTCAAGTTCTTCTGTGTATGCTTTAAGCTGTTCTCCATCGGGACCCAATAGCAAAATTTCAACAGCATTTGGTGCACCGCTCATGGCCTCCAGCGAGTTGCTTAGGTTAAAGGTCATATTGGGGTTATGTTTTACTGATCCTAATTTTGATTCAAGGTCACTCATCACCCGTTCTGTTGAACGACTACGTTCTTCAGAATCCACAAGTCTGACCATGATTGTCGCTCTATTTTCTCCGCTACCAAGTACAGAAGCCATCAGGGGGTCATCATTTCCAATGGTAACCGTCACGACATCAATATCAGGATGTCGAAGAGCTTCCATCTCAATTTCTTTGACCACTTCTAATGTCTGTTCAAAAGTTGCACCCTCTGGAAGCTCTACATCAATGGAGAACATCCCTTCATCCTGAGTCGGCATTAATTCAGTATCCAATTTAGGCACTAAAGCCAATGAACCGACTAATATCATCGTGGCAATAAGTAAAGTAACCATACGGTGGTCTAAAGCCCAATTAATAATGCTCTTATAGAATTGGTTTTCTTTTGTTTTCTTCACTTTATCGGGTTTTAAAAGCAGTGCTGCCAGTACCGGAACAACGGTTAGGGCAACAGCCCAAGATGATAATAACGCAAATGTAACTGTTAATGCTAATTCTTTAAATAAATCTCCAACCATTCCGCCAATAAATACGACAGGAAGAAAGACGGAGAGAGTGGTTAACATAGATGCTGTGACAGCACCACTGACTTCCGTTGCCCCGTCTATGGCTGCTTCTTTACGCGTTTTTTCTTTTGTTAGGTGACGATAAATATTTTCGATAACAACAATGGCATTATCGACAAGCATACCAACACCTAATGCTAATCCACCAAGAGACATGATATTAAGCGTCATGCCTGAAAAGTACATTAAAACAAAAGTTGATATCACTGAAAATGGAATCGCAATGCCAACAATTAATGTGGATTTCACTGAGCGTAAAAAACCAAGTATGACCGCCACCGCAAAAATTCCACCAAATAAAAGTGCAAGGGAAACGTTTGATACTGCCTTTTCAATGACATCGCCTTGGTCACTTGATACGGTAAAACGCAGGTCACTATGCTTGTTCTGAATCTCTTCCAAACGTTCTTTTACATTTTTTGATACTTCGGCAGTATTGGCAGTCCCTTCCTTTTGAATACTGATTAACAAACTTTCTCTTCCATTATTCCTTGCAATTGAAGTTGTATCTTTTTTCGCCAATTTAACTTCTGCAATGTCTTCTAATGTGATCACTTCGATTTCTGGTCCAGATGAAACAATGCTAACTGGCAATTGCTTTAAAGCATTAATGGACTCGACTTTACCAAAGACACGAAGATTTAATTTTTCATTTTCTTCTTCAACAATGCCTCCTGGGAAGGTTAAATTGTTTCCTTGGATCAGTTGAACAACTTCAGCTTGTGTAAGGTTATACCGCTTTAAACTTTCCTCATCCAGATTGACCACAATTTCTTCATCAAAACCACCAGATACGCTGACATTGGCGACACCATTTATACTTTGAAGCTGTGGCACAACCACCTCGTTGACTACTTCTTGGACAGATTCTATTTCTTGACCATTTGATACCGCAACCTGAATAATGGGCATCATGGTTGGGTCGAATTTTACAATCATTGGCCGCTCTACACCATCTGGGAGTTGGAGCAAACCTAACCTGGAATTTAAATCTTCCCTTACCTCTGACATGTCCATGCCCCAGTCATATTGGGCAATAACAAGGGAAGAATTGGAACTGCTCCGAGATTGCATCCGTTGGAGACCTGGACTGGTTCCCACGATATCTTCAATGGGTTTTGTGACCATTTCTGCCACTTCTTCAGGTCCAGCACCAGAGTAAGTAGTCATCACAGCAACGACAGGTGGATTCATATTTGGCATTAGGTCCAGCTTTAATCCGGTCAATGAGACAAACCCTAATAACAGGACTAAACACATCATCATGATGGTTGTTACAGGATTTTTAACTGCAAACTTGGGCAATTTCATGATTGTTCTCCCTCCGCCTTAGCTTTAACAATAATAGTTGCTAATTTTTCATACACCTTAACTAAACTCTCCAGTTCAGAACGTTCTAACTGAGACAAATATTTTTCCATGATTTCGTTTCGCTTGCGAAGAGACTTCTCGAGAACCCTTTGTCCCTTTTCGGTCATTTTGATATAAACGACACGCCGATCTCTTCCATCCCTTTCTCTTGTCACAATTTCATTTTTTATCATGCGGTCAACCATTGCCGTAATCGCACTGGGTCTTACTCGAAATTCTCTAGCTAGCTCTGATGAGGTCATGCGTCCTTTGTTTTGGAGGATTGTCAATAAAAAATATTGATCGCCTGTCAAGCCTTCCTCTAGATGTTCGGATAATTCAGGCCCAAGCATGCGCATAATGGTATAGAACGACCGTTCCAAACGGCCAATGTACATTGCTAACTCTTCTCTATGCATACATTCCCTCCTCTAAACTTAAACAGGTTAATATTTAAATGCGTGAAATAAATTCACAACTGACTACAGTGTAATGCCCTTAATTCTTTTTGTCAAGTTCATCATCGCGCTTGTGTTGTTCGTCTGTGATATGTCATATTGTAACGCGTCTGTGAAAATGTCACTATGGGACAGGAGAAGATTACAATGAGCAAAAAAGAACTGATGCGTTACAAGGTAGTTAGTCGGTGGATTGATGGTCTAATAACAGGGAGTGAAGCTGCTGAACTGTTGAATTTAAGCTATCGCCAGGTTTGCCGCCTGAAAAAACGCATACTTGAGGAGGGAGAAACTGGGGTCATACACAAAAACAAAGGGCGCAAACCGGCTCATGCCTTGGATGATGAAGTCCGCCAAAGGATTCTAGAACTTCACCAAAGTGAAGGATACAAAAACTGTAATGATGTTCATTTTGCTGAATTACTGGTCAAATATGAAGGGATAGAGGTTAGCTCTTCTACCGTGCGTCGCATACGCCTTGCGGCCCGGATCAAAGCCAAGCGCAAACGCCGCTTCAAAGGTCCATCGCCCGCGAAAAAGGAAACCCCAGGCCGGCATGCTGGTTCAGATGGATGGCAGTTTTTATCGTTGGCTGGAGGATCGGGCAGAACCATGTGTCTTTTGGCCGCTATTGATGATGCCACAGGAAGAATTGTGGCCGCTGTTTTCCGTCCACAGGAGGACACTGAAGGATATTTCCTCTTAACCCGGCAAATGATTGAACGGGAGGGCATCCCAATGAGTATCTATTCCGATCGGCACATGATCTTCCGTTCCCCTCATGACAAGCTCACTATTGAGCAAGAACTGGCAGGGGAGTCCAAGCCATTGTCGCAATTTGGCCAAGCACTGAGAGATCTTGGCATTGAACACATCCAGGCCCATACCCCACAAGCCAAGGGACGGATAGAACGGCTGTTTGAAACACTCCAGGACCGCTGGATTGTAAAAATAAATGTTAAACTCCTCAATATAATCAGTTAAAAATTCCCCACCACATGCCGACATTCTCTCCGAGAGGAGAGAAAATCTATGGTTA
>NZ_JAUSUQ010000038.1 GCF_030814135.1 Caldalkalibacillus uzonensis
TGGGTTACAGAACACCTCAGGAAGTGGAAGATCTTTTGAAACATTCCGCTTAAAACTTAACTTTTTTGTGTCCAGGATATTGACTCAAATCCAACTAAGATTATAGAAAGTTTAGAAAGGAAACCTTATTGAAACATTAATCTATTTATGCTTATTATTAAAGTTAATAATTTTAATCTTGTTTAAACTTATCTTTAGTCATTGCCCAAATGGAAACCGACTTTTCCTTTCCTTCATTTTTAAAGCGATGGGGGATCGAAGAGTGAAATTGAATACTGTCACCCTCTTTTAATTTATAACTTTTATCACCAAGAAGAACGGTTAACTGTCCTTTTTGGACAATCCCACACTCTTCACCTCCGTGTGTCACAAGTTCCGGATTGTGAATTTCACCAGGCTCGATTTCGATGAGTAAAAAATCTAAGTTTCCTTTATCATGAGGTGAGAGAAGATGGTAAACAACATTTGAATGTGGAAAGTGAATCTGCTTTCGTTTATTCTTCCTAACAATAATATTTTCGTGTTCAGCCTTGTCCTCCTCAAAAAAGTAGTTCAGAGGAACATTTAATACCTTACATAATTTCCAAAACAAAACAAGTGTAGGAACGACATGACCACGCTCAATTTGGCTAATCTGTCCTACACTTACATCGGCCTTTTCCGCCAGTTCTCTCATCGTTAATCCCCGCTGTTTTCGAATAAGGCGAAGTTTATGGCTCTTGAATGCTTCCATCTTAATCCCTCACCAATCTTTATTTAGAAACCTACTGACAGCATTAATTTCTATTTTATCCAACGGATAGACCGGTCGACATATATTTCGATACGAAAACTTTGAAAAGTTGAAAGTAGACAGCCCCAGGGAATCAACTGTAATAATTTTAGTGACTTTATTTTCAAAAAAACCACGAAAGTGCTGGCTCGACTTAATACCGATTACATTGTAACGTTTCATGTCAATACCGTGCAATTTTAACAGTTCATCATCTAAAAGTTGTGATTTTAGACTAGTTACTATGACATCCACGTTACCAATAAGAAGACGCACAGATTTCCCTAAATCGACTTTTAACCCTTCTTCCATCGGAGAAGTTTGAATAAATTGTCCATCTGTTAAGCACTTTACATATGCCCTAATAGGGAGGGACGATCCATGAAGATGATCTGTTTTACCACCAAGGCTAACATTAATAAAAGCACCAACACCGGCTTGATGGGCTACATTTGCTACTTCCGGATCACAAATATGACAGAAACACGTATTTGGAACATCTTTTGAAAGCATTTCTGCTAGCAAAAACGTCCCGTCTCCGGGTGCACCTGCTCCAGGATTGTCTGAAGTTTCGTTAATAATGACAGGGCCATTTGACTCTTGTAATGCACGGTTCAAACCTTCAGAAGGAGAGAAATGAGAGACTTGAAACTCTCCTCGGCTTTCCCATATTTTTTGTGCCACCTGACTGGAAGCTAATCTGGCCAATTCATCATCTCCGTCAGAAGTAGCAAGCACAGATGCACCTGTATAAGGAGTATCAGAATAGGGAAACCCGTGAAAAAATGTACAATCGATTATACCTTGTTCGCCTTCCCACCCCATACACTGATCGTTAATATGTTTAGCAGGACCAAAAAGCGTCGTGGAGGTTGGAATTAAGATAGGTATTTTCGTTAAATGCATGCAAGGTTTAATCTTTCCCTTTGCTATGTCAATCAATCTTCGAATTGCTTCCCTGCCCCTGTCATACTCATCGGAATGGGGATATAGATGGACACCTAACAGTAAATCAGCCTGATCTACCATTTGGTCTGTCATATTAGCATGCAAATCCAATGTGGCAACAACGGGTATTTCTTGTCCAAACGTAGAACGGATACTCGAAAGCAAATCCCCTTCAATATCCGAACTCTGCTCGGAAACACCCGCTCCGTGAAGGGCGAGACAAATGGCATCGAGGTGACCAATCCGTTTCAAATGATCGATTAAACGTTCTTTAATCTTTAACCACGTTTCCCCAGCAATAATCCCAGAAGGCTGGGCCACAACTGACAGTGTCGGTATAAGCGCTAAACCGAGTTCCCTCCCTTCATCAATCATACCACCTAGGTAATCTTTGACCCCTTCATGTAATTCGATGATATCTTCCCCTTCAGCCCACTCTAGTGAACAAAAGTGAGCTTCTGTCGTTCGTTCAGTAGAGAAAGTATTTGTCTCATGGATAACTTGTCCGATGGCGACTCGCAAATAATTTTTCCTCCCTTGGTTTATCATGTATTAGTTATAGTAAGAGGTCCAGCAGCTTTTGACTTGATGCGAACGACATTTCCTGGCAAGTATGTTAACGGGACCATTTCCATATCAACAACTTGTGTCTTGTCAGGCTCTGCTCCCATTTGTACCGCCCGATCAATTGCCTGTTTCCTTGCTTGGTTAATTGCTTCTTCCCTTGAAACGTTGTCCAATGACCAAAGAGTATCCACTTCACCGCTAGCCTCAGCTGTTGCCGCACCGATGGCATTGGCACAACCAAAGTTTTCCGGCCTAATGATCTTTCCCATGCCCGGTACACGATCTGGTATAAGAATACTTCCACCACCAACGAGTACGACAGGCAAGGATTTCGATGACGTTTTAATACGATCGCATGCATCAGATACCAATTCGATTATTTTATTCATTGCTCTTTTTACAAAAGTCGTATCTAAAGAAGCCAAACGAGAAAGATCGCAACGTGGATCGTCAATATGAGCAATACCGGATGCAAGCGCAACATCCGTAGCTGTAATGACATCGCCACCGAAACAAAGTGCTTTTTTCGTAATCTCATATCCCACACTGTCAGGACCCACCTTGATCTCACCGTTTTCTTCTCTTACAATACTTCCCCCGCCGACACCAATGGATATTAAATCTGGCATACGAAAGTTCGTAAGCACTCCACCGACTTCCACGGCAATAGATGACTGTCTTGGAAAACCTTTGACCATAATTCCAACATCAGTAGATGTCCCACCGATGTCAACGACTATACAATCTTTTTCATTAGTAAGATAGGCCGCACCTCGTAGGCTATTTGTCGGCCCCGACCCAATTGTCAAAATTGGGTAACGGATAGCATAATCTAATGACATAAGTGTCCCGTCGTTCTGGGCGAAGAATACGTCTGTTTTTATGCCGAACTGATTAAGCGCCTCTCTCAACCCATTGGCAGCTTTTTTTGCGACATTGACAACTGCAGCATTTAACACTGTAGAATTTTCCCGTTCAATAAATCCCAAACTTCCAATTTCCGAAGACAATGTTATTGCTACTTCCGGCCCCAAAACATCCCGTGCAAGCTTTGCAAACTCCTGCTCATGGTCCTTATTTACAGGCGAAAAAATTGAACATATTGCAAGAGATTCTATTCGAGAAGCCTTAATCCGATTCAAAACTGATAAACATTCCTCCTGATCAAGATGCTTTCCAGCCAATGGCCTCCCGTCGTACTCATATCCTCCGTGAACTAAATAAGCCTCAGCCCCCATAGCCTCAACAAGATCTTGTGGCCAATCCATTAACGGTGGTACACCTTTCCCAGCGGGTAAACAAATCCGTACAACCGAAACTTTTGACAATTCCTTCCGTTGGATGATTGCATTTGTGGCATGGGTTGTTCCTAAGGCAACATATGATATTTTCGTTACGTCTATTTTGGAGTCCTGCAAAACTTTTTCAATACCTGAGTAAATTCCACCTTGTACATCAGCAGTTGTCGGTGATTTTACAGCAGCAACAACACTGTTGTCAGGGTCGAGAATGACAACGTCTGTATTTGTACCACCTACGTCAATTCCCAATCGATATCTTTTCTCTGCCACTAAGACCGCCCTCTCTTAACATTTTTTGCTAATTCTTCTACCGGAATAAACGGCAGATCATAACCAAAATATTTTGGTCCCCATATTTCCAATGCCTCCGTAGTCCGCATGATTGGAGGAGTAGGAATGCCAATACAAATTGTACGGTAACCGTAACGTAATCCCTCAGTCGTTATCGGCTTGTACGTCTCCAAATCCAAAAAAGTAATCAAATCAGGTACGGTGGCAACCACTTCATCATTACGGTAAGCAATCAAATTTTCATTTTGAAACTCCACTTTAAAATGGCTACCTGCATCAGTTCCAAGTCCTTCCAATGTTACTGTCCCTCGTGTAAATCCTTCTACAGTTCTTCTGTCCACATCAATGATCTTACCTTCAAACAACACCAACGGTTCACCATAGTTTGATTCAGCTAACGCTTTCCCCATTCCCTCTAACGGATTTTCCAACCGCTCTCGTGCATGCACAATCGCCTTCCCAATGTTAATAGCTAAGGTAGTTGTATAATGAATTGATGTTTCCTTCATTTCTTTACCTGTCATCGGGTATTCGGCAATGTGTCCCACTCCTCCCATACGAATAGTAATACCTCTGGCAATGTATTCTAACAAATGGTTGTCGACCGTATTAACCAGACACCAATTACCACGCTCATCCGTAATGACCATTGGTGTTCCAGACACACCATAAACATTAAAAGTTTCCATCTGTAGTTCTGGAAATGCTCTTCCCATCCCATCCGCATCAACCAAGGGAAGTCCAGAACGCGCTGCCACGACAAACGGGATGGTGGAATTTAACCCCCCACATTCCATCGGCATGACTGCAAACGCCTTTTTCCCCAAATATTCTTCCAATCTTCTTAGAGAATGCAGCGCCTCATCGCCATTTGGAATCTTTTCGAAAAACACCGTCGGGGCACCCATCATTGCTGTTGGCACAACAAGTGCGTCATCAGGTACTTCATCAGGGGCAAGAAGCGTGACAGGTCCACACTCTTCAATTGCCTTTTGTGCCATTAACTTTCCAATGTATGGATCGCCTCCTCCTCCAGTACCTAAAACAGCTGCACCAATCGCTAAATACTCAATCTCTTTCACACCAATTGTTTGTCCCATTACCATTCTCCTTCTAAATATTTAATAATAGTATCGAAAAAAACGACTGAATGAGAAAGAATGAAGATCTCATCTAGCCAACATGGGTCAGTAGGAATGCTGCCTAACCAGATTTTTGAAGTAAGACTTATGCCCATATGATTGCTGTGTGAATATTTTGTTCAAAATAGCAACGTTGAACACTTATGCTCGATTGTCCCTAAAAACCGTCTTCTTTCTCCTTAACCGTCCCAGAAGACATCTGCAAGTTAATGCTCTTACCTAGAGAAAACAATAACCAATGTGCAAGAAAAGCAGCAACTAAAGAGTTTAGAGAAGGAATTCCCCACTGAACGTACAACCCAGCTAGGATACCGATAACCCACGCAATAAATGCAGGCCAAACAAGTGCATTATAAGTTGTGTCTTTTCCAAAACGGTAATTTTGTTTATGAACAAAGTAATAATCTGCTATCAAAATACCAGCTATAGGAGGAATAGCCACACCAAGAGCACTAAGCCAGTTGACAAAATAGTTTGCAAATCCTGCAGCACCCAAAATAGTAGCAATGATACCGACCACAAGAGCAACTTTACTTCTTTCGACGCGAATCATGTTCGACACGGATAAAGAAGCTGAGTACAAATTACTATCATTGCTTGTCCACTGGGCAGCTATGAGGACAATCAAAGCTGGAAGTCCCAATCCAAGTTGTAACATAACAGCTGGCAAATCCCCTGTGCCCATTGCCCTTGCTGTTATAGCACCAGCAAAGATGATAAATCCGTTTGCTATAACCATGCCGATGATAATGGCGATCCAAGCATCTTTTGCAGATTTGGCATAACGGGTAATGTCAGGCTGTATTACAGCTCCAACGGCAAATGTGCCAACCACCAACACTACAGCCTCAATTAACGTCATCGGATCAGCAACTTCTTGAGGAATATTTGCCCATCCACCGACGTAGGATATACTTTTCACGACACCTACAACAGATAAAATAAGGAGTAGTGGGATGACAATATTACTCAAAAAGCGGATACCACAGAAGCCAAAATAAGCAGTGAAAATCATGAGGGCACCACCCCAAGCAGCTGCCACAGGTGCTGATGTAAGAAATCCACCTTCAGGAAACATAGCATGAATTGTCTGACCAAAAAAACCTGTTTGAACAGAGAACCAACCGACTAGAGTGATAGCCCATAATAAGCTGATTACTAAAGAGCCGAATCGCCCAAATGCATACCTCGACAACATAGCTGTTGAAACACCGGTTTTCGCACCTATACCTCCTGTGAAACCTCCATACAAAGCTAATACCAAATTACCAATTAAAATGGCAGCAATAACTTGTTGAATGGTAAGACCGGCAGCAATTGCTGCACCAGCAAACATCCCCGATACAGCTAAACAAAATCCTGAAGTGACAAAAGTTATTTCCCACCAGGGCCTTCGTTCTTCTTCAGGAACCGGATTTAATGCATTATCATTCAACTGTAACTTCACTTTTTCTTCACTCAATAGACTTCCCTCCTTAAAAGTTATCTTTTTCATTCACTAAATAAATCATTTTGGATATTTTTTGAAATTTTTAGTTTAACTTCAATTCATCTCCTTTAACGTTTTTTAAAATATTAAAATTTAATTAAGTAAATTTTAATAAAGCAAAACTTAATTTGTCAATAATTTTTAATATTTAAAGTTTCTTAAAAAGATAATTAATATATATTATTTTTCAGACTGAAGACAAATCTTTTTGAACCGAAGGTTCAGAAGGGGTTTTGTTGTGAATAAAGGGAAAAAATATGAGAACCGTTGGTTCTCCACTTCCACGTGGCCAGCTTTTTCAAATTCATGGCAGCAAAAACAAGCATCGCCCTGCATCGTGTTTTTCTTCTTACCCCTTAGGGTAGTCAACGGATGCCATGCTTTTCCTTTAAATCAGCAAATACGCGTTCAATTGTTTCTTTGCGCATTACACGTATATTTCTTTATTTTCATTGGTATGCCTCAAATGCTCTACCTCGTCCAGATAATTCTGCCAGATATGCCGATGAATAATTTTTGTAAGGTCTCGACTTTGGGTACATTGTGAGAGCATCGGGCAATTCTTGCAAAACTCTGGATCCGATTTATATTGGTGATATCCTTCAGGGTGGTTGTACAATACTCAAGGGTTTGCCCTGCCGGGCAAATGTAACAGTCATAATACTCATCATAAACATATTCATTTTTTTGAAAGAATCCTTTTTTCATCTGGGGGCGTGTATAGGGCATAACAGGACGGATATGATCATCAATGAGCATCTTACTAATGTGTGGCGTTTTATAACCCGCATCAAGAGCAACAGCTGAAGGCTTTCCTATCTGAGTTTTAATTTTTCTCAAAAAGGTCCGCAAAGACCTGGCTATCGTGGATGTTACTAGGCTCTACAACGGCTCCCAAGACAAATCCATTCTTGTCACAAGCCGTATGATACCACAGGGTCTATACTTGGGTGCCCATTGTCTGGTGAATAATAATCAGCAACCAAATCATAAATAAAGTCAAAGTTGATGGCTTGGTCGATTTTTCGAACTAAATGATCCTTCGGGACCAAATGATCAATGGAAATCACTTCAAGCTTATACCGAACGTCTTTATTTCGTTTCGATAACATGCCGTAAGCCCCCTCAAAACACAATCTTTCTTTATATATTGAGGCTTTTGCAAAATGCCTTTTTTACCGTGAGGTAAACAAGATTTTGGAACCTAATACCATAATTGGTTGTAGAGCTATTGATCTTAAGTG
>NZ_JAUSUQ010000039.1 GCF_030814135.1 Caldalkalibacillus uzonensis
TGCCTATCAACAATTGCAAGCTATGTTTAAAGAACGCTATGAGATATAAGCTTCATCATCCTTATGCCATTTTAAAAAGTTCGAAGAACCTGTCATGGGATTCGTATACACTTCGCCCTTGACAGAACCTTCTGATACTTTTTCATTAGTAATTAAGGATGATGAAGGCCTAAATATAGTTGCGATTCCAGAGGCGCCCTACGGGCTTACACAAAATTCTTGACGATACCATTTTGAATGATATGATAAATTATTTGTAATAGGACACTATCCTTAAGTGAAGCTTTTTTATTTGATAGACATATCAAGTTAAGGATGGGCCATTTCGAATTTGGAGGTCTACGATGCTGATTGCCTTGCTATTTTTTATCATTTATTGCGCATTTATTTTGTATTTTGGCAAATACGGTCTTTCTCAATCCAGCCGTTTGCGCATGTTTTTTGTTGCTCAACATCGCCTTGGTCTGTGGCCTTCAGTATTTACGTTTTGTGCAACGTGGATGAGTGCAACATCTTTTTTGGCTTTAACAGGATCGTTTTATTTAGAAGGGTTAAGTCCACTCTATACAGTTATCGCAGGTTGGATCACCGGTGCCTTATTGCTCTTTACCATCGTGATTCCTTTGAGAAAAATAGATCTATTGACGATACCTTCCTATTTTTGTAAACGGTTTCAAAGTCCGTTTTTGCAAGTGTGGAGTGGGGTTGTAATTGTTGTCACTCATATTTTTTATATGGTATTCCAAATTTATGGGTTTGGCATTGTGCTCAGTTATTTGCTTGAGATCCCCTACGTTTTAGCGGTCTTTTTGGTTTATATGTTTCTGATTTATACCACTTTTGGCGGGTTATACTCGATTGCCAGAACTGACACTATTAATTTTATGTGGATGTTATTAAGTATAGGTATACTAGCAGTTTTGATTGGTATTCGTCTGGGCCGTGATGATAAATGGGGGGATTATGGAGTCCTCGCCTCGGATCCAAACTTTCACTTTCAAGAGTTAGCCTCTCTGGGTGAGAACTGCTTGTCTATTGCGCTTTCCTTTTTGATGATTTTCTTAATCTGGGCGTTGGGGAAGGCTTCTCATACACAGTACTTGATACGCATTCTATCAGCAAAAGATCATAGAACTGCCTTTAATATGCTTAAAATATCTCTTCCCCTGTTACTTATTTGCTATTTGGCAATCGCCTTTATTGGAACAGGGAGTGTACTGGTTGTATCTGATTACGCTTTGGTTAATCCCAATGAGATTATTCTGCTTATCATTGCAGAAGTAACAAATAGTATCTGGGGAAGTTTCCTGCTGATTGGTATTTTGGCCAGTGCTGTTTCTACGGCTAATTCTCAACTGCATCTTTTTTGTATTAGCATGTCATATGATATTGTACTGCCCATCATGAAATATCGCTGGCGGAGAAGTTATATGATCACATTTAATCGATTCATGATTTTCTTTGGTGCAACATTAGCTTTGTTGTTAAGTATTAATCCCCCTCTGAGTATATTAGGGCTTGGAAGCTATTTATGGGGAATATTAGCCTTTTGTTTCTTTTTCCCACTATACGGGGGCTTACTTTGGAGAAGGGCAACTTCTCAAGGGGCAATTACATCCATTGTCAGTTCATCGGTTATAGGAGGTGTTTTAATTGGCTATGATTTTTATGTTCAATCTTTAAGCTTTCATCCTGCGGCAATTACAATTTTGATTGCATGTGTGTCTTTTGTTCTGATCAGCTATATTACAAGCCGTAGAGAGGTTAACAATGATGATAAACAAAATTAAGTCTTCCATTGAATATAAGATACTCTTTGCTTTTTTAACATTGTTTCTTTTAGCTGTCTGCATCGTTGGCATTGTCAGCTATTGGTCAACTTTTCAACTTTATAAAGATTCAAAACTCGACCAGCTGCAAATCCAATATGAACATTTAAGCTTTTTTCAACAGTACTTGATACAGGAACATTTGTCACAGGCTGAAGCAGAACATAAATTTGTAGAGTACTTGTATACAACTCAACCTCATAACATTCAGGTTATTGATGTAGCTGGAAATGTTGTGTATACACCACCTCCTTTAGAAAAGAATAAGTCCAGTTGGTTTACCCAGGATATACTGGTGATTAAAGATTTGGCTTGGGAATGGCACCTCGTTCTTTATGAAGAGGTTGATCCTTTTTCGCCCGAATTGGTGGAAATCCAAAAGTACACCATTCTAGTTGCCGTTATAATCTCTATTATTGTTATACAAATCGTCATATTTTTGGCCAATCACATCTCCCAGCCGTTGCGTGGCTTAGTTCAAACAATGGAAAGAATTGATTTGCAATCCTATTCCATCCCCTCATTTCAGGTAAGATCAGATGAAATTGGCAAATTGCGTACTGCTTTTTCAAGGATGTTAAAGAGACTGCAAAAAACAGAACAGAAAATGTTTCGTATGCAAAAATTGCAAAAAAGTATTCTCGAAAGTTCTTCATTCGGGGTCGTATCTAAAACATTTGACCCGGAGGAAGTGTATATTAATCAGGCTGCACAACAAATGATTGACAAACAAATATCACTGGCGACCTCCGACAGTGAGACCAAAAGGAAGAATTTGTTGGGTGTCATCATGGAACTGGCACAAGAATCGTGGGAAAGCAACCAGACATTGGAAAGGACGTATCAATGGGAACAAAATGGCAGTTTGGAACTGGTTGTTAACATTTATACGACGTTCCTAATTGATGATAATCAACGTATCATTGGTGTATTGTGCAATATGCAGGATATGACCGAAAAGGTTAATGTGGAAAGGCGTATTGTGCGCATTGACCGTCTAGCTTCTCTGGGGGAGTTAGCAGCTGGTGTAGCACATGAAATCCGCAATCCTTTAACAGGCATAAAAACCACGACACAAGTATTGCAACGGCGTTTAGAAAGGGAAGTTTCTCATGATACGTCTCAATTTATGAAGCGGATAATTCGTGAAATAGATCGACTCAATAAATTGGTCACTACTTTATTGCAATTTGCTAAACCAGAGCAGTCTAAGCCAGTCAATAATAGATTGGCAGAAGTGATAACAAATACCCTCACGATGGTATCCAAACATATTGAGAGAAAGCATATCGTCTTGGTCCGTAATGATGATCCTGAATTAAAGTTTCTGTTTGATACAGATCAGTTAAAGCAAGTCTTATTGAATCTGATATTAAATGCCATTCAAGCATCTCATCCACATGGACGGATTATTGTCTCGTCTGGCTACAGGGGCACACAGGTGTATTTTTCGGTTCAAGATTTTGGGTGTGGGATTCCAGATGAACATATTGAAAATATCTTTAACCCTTTTTTTACAACACACCCTTCAGGAACGGGACTTGGTTTATCTGTTGTTCATCGTCTGGTAGAGCAAAATCAGGCTAAAATTGATGTTCAGACTGAAGTTGGAAAGGGAACGACTTTTACCGTATTTAGGGAATATAATGATCAATTGACGAAGGAGGATGCTTATGCTTCAAACCAGGATATTAGTTGTCGATGATGAAGAAGCTATTCGCTTTTCCTTGGCTGAAGGTTTAAAGGATCAAGGTTATGTGGTATACACTGCTGAAACCGGTCATGAAGGATGGCGGCTGATTGAAAATGAGCCGATCAAACTTGTCTTTCTTGATATTCGCTTACCAGACCAAAGCGGGATTGAGCTGCTAGAGAGGATAAAGAAAGAGTATCCTCACATAATAGTGATTATGATAACAGCCTTCGGGGATACTCGAAGTACTGTGGAATGTATCAAAAAAGGTGCTTACGATTATTTAAATAAACCATTTGATCTAGAAGAGATTTTCTTTCTGTTAGAACAGGTATTTGAAAGAGAAAACCTAAAGAGGACAGCGGATTTGTACCAGGTGCAGCATTACGATCGTCTCTATCAAGATCGTTTTATCGGAGAAAGTGACCACATGAAGCAAGTATTTAAGAAAATTAATATTGTTGCCCGTTCACCCGAAACGACTGTGCTGATTGAGGGGGAAACAGGAACCGGAAAGGAACTTGTAGCTCGTTATATTCATTTTAATAGTGAACGAAGAGATAAGCCTTTTGTTGATATCAATTGTGGAAGTATTCCTCAAAATTTAATGGAAAGTGAATTGTTCGGATATGAAAAATATGCTTTTACTGGTGCTGGCCAATCGAAGAAAGGGCTGGTTGAATTAGCAGATGGTGGGACGCTTTTTTTAGATGAAATTGGCGAATTACCTACTGAAATGCAGGCTAAACTTCTGCGTTTTTTAGAGACTAAAAAAATCAAACGTGTGGGAGGGAGCAGGGATATACATGTGGATGTTCGTTTTGTAGCAGCTACAAACCGAAATTTAAAAGAAGAGGTAAGAAAAAACCGTTTCCGTTCTGATTTATATTACCGACTAAATGTCTTTCCTATTCAACTTGCTCCATTAAGAGAAAGAAGAGAGGATATTCCTGCATTGGTACAGTATTTTCTTGAGCAACATTGCCGTAAGTTAAATTGTTCTAAGAAGAGATTCACGGAGAGAGCATTAAAATGTTTTATGAATTATCGTTGGCCGGGTAATGTGCGTGAATTAAAGAATATTATTGAACGGATGATTCTGCAAAATTATCATACTGACAAGCTTGATGTTCATCATTTGCCACAAGATTTACTGCAAGAGGATATGTTAACCCAGGAATTGACAGCGTCTCACACGTATCACGAGCAGGAAGAAACTGAAACTGTTGGTCATGTGGAGGATGTAATCGTATCAAATAACACACTTGATGAAATTATAGAAAAGGGATTGGAAGAGGTATTAAGTAATCAGGAAAAAGCATATTTAAAACGGTTCCTGGATATGACCCACTGGAATATATCTGAAACAGCAAGATTAATTGGCATGAGCCGCCATACGTTAAAACGAAGAATTGACAAATATTTTCCTAAAAAACATCTATAACGACTGAATAAAGCAGCAGAAGCTATGTATGAAATGAACAAATACAGTTGTCTCTATGATGCTCAAAAAAGCTCATTTTGATTATTATATTAAATTTTGACCCTTTTTAGAAAAGAGTCTTTTTTGTTGCAGACATTTAAAAGTTCCTAAATTAAGGCGTTTTACATTTGTTTGATTAATTGGCATGTTGTTTGCATATTTTTCGATGATCAAATCAAAGAGCAGCGGTATGATGTCAAGAGACTAATTTGAACAAAATCGCTGCTTTAACGGAGGTGTAGCGAAAAAAGGCAATAGGAAACTAAGCCCAC
>NZ_JAUSUQ010000040.1 GCF_030814135.1 Caldalkalibacillus uzonensis
GCTCATTACGAAGCTATGTCCTCCATCACCAAAACGAATCTTTATTCAATTTTCAAGGAACAGTTTTAGGTTTGAAAGACCTTCAAATGAAGGCTAAAACATAATATACAAGGGGTGTGGGCTATGACTGAATCCTTTCAATATCATTTACCAACCAAGATTTACTTTGGATATGGCAAAACAAATGAATTAGAAAATCTGCAATTGCCTATGCGAAATGTGTTTATTGTTACTGACAAAGCGATTTTAAATGCCGGTCTTGTAGAATATGTTCTAAAAATATTAAAACAAAAAGATGTAAGGTATCATGTATACGATCAAGTGGAGCCTGATCCTAGCGTGGAAACTGTTGATAAGGCTGCAAAGGCTTTTAAAGAGGCAGAGTGTGATATGATCATCGCTATTGGTGGGGGCAGTCCTATTGATACGGCTAAGGGTATAAGAGTGGTAGCCAGCAATGGTGGTAGTATTCGGGATTATGCAGGAGTTGACCTTGTCAAAGCGCCGCCAAAAGTGCCATTGGTTGTACTGCCAACCACATCCGGGACTGGGAGTGAAGTCACGATATTTGCAGTTTTTTCGGATTGGATTGAAAAACGTAAGGTAACAGTAACAAGCTCATATTTGGCGCCGGATGTAGCTATCGTTGACCCAAAATTAACCATGACTGTCCCGCCATTTGTTACGGCAGCAACGGGTATTGATGCCTTCGCACATGGGGTAGAGACATTTGTGTCGCGAATAGCCCAGCCTGTAAGTGATGCACTTGCTCTTTCTGCAATGAAGACCGTATATACTTATCTAAGACGAGCTGTTTATAACGGGAAAGATAAAACAGCTAGGATAAAAATGGCAGAAGCTAGTCTATTAGCTGGGATGGCGTTTAATCAATCATTCCTAGGTTTAACACACGCTATAGGGAGTGCAGTAAGTGGACATGTTCATGTTAGCCATGGGGTTACCATTGGACTTTTATTGCCTAGTGTTATGAAGTATAACATGGCTGCCCGACCAGATAAATATGCTCAAATAGCGAGAGTTTTCCATCAAAACACTGGTCATTTGTCTGAGCGGAAGTTGGCAGAACGCGTTGTCGAAGATATTACAGAGTTGAGAAATGATATTGGTCTTCCTCAGAAATTAAGAGAGGTAGGTGTTAAAGAAGAACAATTGGAACCTATAGCTGAAGATTCGTTAAAAAGTGGTATGTGGCAGTTTAATCCTATACAAGCTCCTAAAGAGGATATTTATAAGCTTCTAAAGGAAATATTTTAGTTAACTTGATGAGGAGCACAAAAAGCCATTTCAAACCTAACTCCTCTTCAGAGTATATTTATAAGGTTTGAATATGGCTCACTTCTTTTATAAATATATCCTATTATATGTAAAAATTAACATATAATAGATATAAAAGAGGCGAATTTGCTATGAAAAAAACAATAATTCCTCATTTGTTTTTGATATGTGTAGCTTTGTTTTGGGGATTAAACCCAGTCATTGGACAAGTATTACTTGATACTTTTCATCCTGTGCTCATTTCAACTTTTCGTTGGTTGATCGCATTATGTGTCTTGTTACCTGTAACCTTATTGAACAATCAGATAGATTTTTCTATAGTGAAACGACACTGGAAAAATATTTTTCTTGCTGCTTTGCTTGGGATCACCTTATTTCAGACCCTTACTTATATAGCTGTACAGTATACAAGTCCAATTAACATCACACTTATTACAACAGCTACACCAATTTTGATTGCTATTTTTTCCTATTTCCATACCAGCGAATCTCTTAATGTACACCAGATCACAGGGATGATTTTAGCTACAATCGGCGTACTTTGGATCATCTCACAAGGTGATGTGTCTGTCTTTGTTGAATTAAATTTCAACCGTGGAGATCTGATTATGATTTTGGCCGTGTTTGCCTGGGCTGGATATTCAATGGTATCAAAAGAATTGATTAAAGATTTTCAACTGATTACGAGCATAACTATTTGTAGTGTGTTAGGTGTCCTTCTCTTGGTTCCTGCTGCATTATGGGCACTTGTGACGCACCCTCCTCTTCATATAACTTTTGAAGCGATAGCAGGTCTCATTTTACTTGCCCTTACTGCCTCAATTTTGGCTTTCTTATGGTACAATTTGGGCATCAAATCTTTAGGGACTAATGTGGCCGCCATGTATATGTATCTAATTCCCGTATTTACTGGCGTCACATCGTTTATTATCCTCAGGGAATTATTAAATATGCATCAAATATTAGGCGGTATGTTAGTTGGATACGGGGTCTATTTAACTACCAGGAAAACGAAAAAAGAATTAGTTGAAAGAGAGACACAGTCAGCTTGATGGATAACCATAAATACAACAACATTTTAAAATGGAACTGCATACGTTACAGATGGAATGACAGTCGTTCCATTTAAAATAGTTAGAGTCTTAAAACACACTATCTGTCAGTTTTTAAATTTGGCATGATTTTTGCAAGTATTTAAGTGACAAAAAACATTTTAACAAGGAGGATTCACAAATGAGTCAACATGTAGATGAGAATCTTTATGAACAACTGGACAAGGAGCTGGAAAAATTACAAGATCTGAAACAAAAAGATGATCGGGATGCTGATGAGTTAGCTTATTCCCTATATCGTATGGCCATTCGCTTTGGTACATGGGATCCCGCTGCAATTGATTTATCTGAGGATAAAAAGCATTTTGCAGAACTTGATGATCAAAAAAGAGCTTATTTAATACATTTTTGTACCGGCTTTTGGAATGCGGAAGAAAATGTTGCACTGAAATTTTGTCCATGGATCATGATTGCTCCCTCAACGCATCAGCAAGCTTATTTAAGTACTCAGCTTGTAGAGGAATTTAAACATACAGAATTCTTCGAGAGATATTTTCGGGAAGTTCTCAACGTAGGCAGAGAAACAAAAGTATTAAATCTCGTTCATGAAACATTGGATGACAGATCCAGACAATTGCTTGAAGCGTTGGATAAGGGACCTGAAGAGAGAGAAATGGCAATGGTTGAAGGACTGGTCCATTATCAGGGTATGATTGAAGGCGTTCAAGCCATGGTTGGATATGAAGTTTTTGAGGCTGTCTATGGTCAATATGGATTATTACCTGGTTTAAAAGAGGCATTTAAGCAAATTAAACGTGATGAGGGACGCCATGTCGGCTTTGGCTTAAGAATGCTCAAACGATTTGCACAAAAAGATCCGAAATATGCAAAACGAATTCGTGAACTATTTGAGGAATTCTATTCTGCTGTTATTGTCCGTTATGACCAACCTATAGTTGTTGAAGGAAAAGAAATTGAAACGCCAGAGGAAGTTCGGGGAAGAGAACGGATAGATAGAATGTTCGCCAGAAGAATGAAAGATATTGGAATTGACACATTACAACAGGTATAGTTTGTTAAGAATAAGTGATGAAATAACTTAATCGAAGAAATTTGTAGGCTCGTTTATCACGATATATTTACCGTAGTTCGGTATTCAACCGGGCTACGGTTATTTGTACGCCCGGCATGAGTGCGTGACTATAGGGAGAAAGTCCCGAACGGGGGTTGGCGAGCGGCTACAGTTAGCTGAAGCAAAACCCTCTATGCCAACACGAAACTTATGTTCTTCTGATTGGGCGCAAGATAAAGATACACGTTATTCTTAAATTTAAGCCGACCAATGGTAATGAATGGTTCGTGCTTTTAGAAATATAGCTGAATCATAAGGCTCGTTTGTCAGCCACATAGCATATACAATACGGCCGAATCTATACTGTAATCTTGCACATTAAAATGTCTAATGTTTCTCACATTATTTTCGTAACGCTATATGTTTTAATGTGCAACTCTTTCACTTTTTTTGGTTGAGCAAAGAATTAATTTCACATTTTCATGGTATTCTGGTTCTTTGCCAATTTAGCCGGTGGTACCTGAGGTACCACCAGCTGGTTACAACCCAATTTCTTCAGCAGCGATCCTGACGATCTCTCTTCATCAATCTGATCTTTTTTCCTGGTAACCATAAAATAGACAATGTGTCTCCAGGTTTATTCGGCAAGCAGGTGTGAATGCCAAATGGGTGTACTGAAAAATCCTACGGTGACTTATAAAGATAACGAATAACTTATGGGGGAGACCATCACTATGGTCATCCCCAGACCTCAATTATCCTGTTATCAAAATCTCCAAATATTTCTTTAATCTTTTTAACATATCAGACCGTGGGGACTTTTTATCCTTTTCCCACTTTCTAATGGTTTTCTCATCAACGCCCAAATATTTTGCTGCCTCTACCAGTGTATGACCATGATATAGGCGAGCCTTTTTCAACTTTTGGCCAAGTGTTTTTTCAGTGAGTTTATCGTAAAATCCAACATACCAGATGGGTTTATCTAATGCTTTGGCCAACTTTTTAGCGGTGGTAACTTTCAACCCCGTTTTGCACTCATATACATCTTTTTCGATATTTCTAATAGTCTCAGGGGTTAGCCTGGCTAGTTCGGCCAACTCTCGCAAAAATAAATTTCTCTCCAATCGAGCCTTTCTAAGCCGTATTCCTGGTGTATCTTTTTCATGTCCATATACCTTATGTATAAGGGGCGTGTGTTCCCGTTTAGTTATCACTTTTCCATAGGACTGACCCACACGCTTGCTGATTTCATTGGGCATCATGTAATAGAAGAAGAGGATATTGCTAGGCAGTTGGTTACAGGCTTGGGAAGTGAGAAGAATTTAAAGTATGATGGGAAACAGGAAAGTGTAAAAATAAATGTTAAACTCCTCAATATAATCAGTTAAAAATTCCCCACCACATGCCGACATTCTCTCCGAGAGGAGAGAAAATCTATGGTTA
>NZ_JAUSUQ010000041.1 GCF_030814135.1 Caldalkalibacillus uzonensis
GGCTTAGTTTCCTATTGCCTTTTTTCGCTACACCTCCGTTAAAGCAGCGATTTTGTTCAAATTAGTCTCTTGACATCATACCGCTGCTCTTTTTCTTAACAAATTTGATCTTTTTGGCATTGTGATATGTTTATAATCTCACTTTATGCTTCTTCATTTTTCTTAATAATGTTGTGTGAGATACACCAAGTTTTTTGGCTGCTTTACGGATGCTTCCTGCTTGCTCCAACATGGTAACAATTAATTCTTTTTCAACAGATTCGAACATATTCGTTGAAAAAGATTGATTAGCATTTTCCAATAATAATGATTTTTGTTTAAGTGATTTATCTTCATTTTTTCCAAATGGCAAATGCTTTTTATAAATAATGTCTTGATTCACAGTCAAAACAAGCCTTTCTATCATATTGGTTAATTCCCTTACATTTCCTGGCCAAGTATATTGCTGCATAACCTCTAAGGCAGAAATGGAGATAGATTTGTTTGTCTGGTATTTCTCATTTAATTTATTAAGAAAATAACCGATTAAGGGAGAGATATCTTCTTTCCGTTCCCTTAGTGGGGGAATAGTGATAGGCACTACATTCAAACGATAATACAAATCTTCTCTAAACTTTCCTTGTGAAACCATTAACTCTAAATTGCGATTGGTTGCCGCAATAATTCTTACATTGACTTGAATTTCCGTTGTCCCACCTACTCGTGTCAAACATTGGTCTTGCAAGATTCTCAAAAGCTTAACTTGAAGGTGTAAGGGAATTTCACCTACTTCATCTAAGAACAAAGTGCCGTTATGGGCTAATTCAAACATCCCAGGTTTTCCTTCTTTTTTTGCTCCTGTATAGGCACCGGGGGCATATCCAAAAAACTCTGATTCTAAAAGTTCACTAGGGATTGCACCACAGTTCACCTTGATAAAGGCACCTGTTCTATTTCTACTACTATTTTCATGAATGGCTTTGGCAACAACTTCTTTACCTGTACCGGTCTCACCAAGGAGCAATACAGTAGAATCCACCTGTGATATTTTATTGGCCAATGCCATAATTTCCTTCATTTTTTTACTAGCAACAACAAGTCCAGAAATCATTTCAAAATGAAAATATCTATGAAAATCTGAGGGACATTCGGTCGATATAATTTCAAATTTTTTCATTTTTTCACCTCCATAATTTATGTAATAACTTGTACATTTTCAAGTTAAACAAACATTGTAGATACTTCCTACTAAATCCATACAGCTTTAATTGAGAAATTTTTGTGGTAAGTATAAAACGATTTCAGGAATATAGGTTACAAAAAGCAAGACGATAACAGAAGCGATGATAAAGGGAACAACAGCACTACTTAATTGGGAAACACTTACTTTAGTCGCTCCCGATACAACAAACAAAACTATACCAATAGGAGGGGTTATTAATCCAATTACCAGATTTAATGTAACTATCACTCCAAAATGAACAGGATCTATCCCTAATTGTTCAATTATAGGTAGCAAGACAGGTACTAAAATGATAATCGCTGCAAACGGTTCCAAGAACATTCCCACTAATAAAAGCAGTAAATTAATGATTAGTAAGATCACAAGGGGGTTCTCCGATAATGCTAAAAGTGTTTCAGCAATCATTTGTGGAATTCTTTCCATGGTCAATGTCCAACCAAAAATATTAGCTGTTGCCACGATAATCATAATAGTCGCTGTTATCAGACCGGTTCTCATAAAAATGCCGGGGAGATGATTCCATTTTAAATCCCGGTATATAAACATCCCTAATATAAATGCAATTAAACTCCCCATTGCACCTGCTTCAGTGGGGGTAAAACTACCGGTAACTATGCCAACAATAATAAGTACCGGTATTGTTAAGGCAGGACTTGCAATTATAAAACTTTTCAACATATCATTAATACTGGAGCGTACTTTAGTCGGATAATTCTTCTTTTTTGCATAAAAATAAGAAATAACCATAAAAGCTATACCAAGCAATATACCAGGCACTATTCCAGCCAGGAATAATGCGCCTATTGATGTTCCAGCAGCTACTCCGTACACGATAAACACCATACTGGGGGGAATAATTGGACCCATAATAGAAGAGGCTGCTGTGACAGCCGATGAATATTCATTGCTATAGCCGTCTTTTTTCATTTCAGGAACCATTGAAGAGCTTTGAATCGCTGCAACTGCATTAGCTGAACCAACAATGGAAGACAAAAACATACTTACTAGAATGTTGACATAAGCCAATCCACCTCTGAAATGGGCAACCAGAGAACGCGCAAAATTTGTCAATCTTCCTGTAATTCCACCATTATTCATTAATTCACCTGCTAATACAAAGAAAGGAATAGCCATCAAACTAAAGTTATTTGCAGCTGCAATCATACGTTGAGGTACATTAATTAAAAATGAGAAATTTTCACTCACCAAAATGTAGAAAATGCTTGATAACCCAAGTACAAACGCTATGGGTACTCCAACAATTAGGAGAATCAAAAAAGTTATGATGATGATTGACATGCCTTTTTCTCCCTCCGGTTAATGACCACTTTTATCAAAGACTCGATGGTGTGTATAAACATAAAACCAAAACCTACCGGAACAGAACTGTACACAATTACCATGGGAAGACGCATAGCAGGTGAAACTTGACCCATAATACTCGGTGACATTGCTTGTTTAACCCCATAATAAAAAGAGATCAGTATGAAGATTAGTATTAAGATTTGAATAACCAATTGACAAACCCATTGCCAGCGACCATGAATTTTTTTTTGTATCAGATCAAGAGCTGCTAAATCTGCATTCCTTAAAGCAATACTGGCCCCAAGAAAGGTGATCCATATTAAACAAAATCTTGCAAGCTCTTCAGCCCAAAATAGTGAAAAACCCAAAAATGTACGGCAAATCACTTGAGCGATAACGACAATAGTCATTATCATCACGATAAGCATCAATAATGTTTTTGATAGCTTATACAGCCATTCGGCTATTTTCCCCAAATCAACCCCCCCCTTCGCTTCTGAATCCTAGAGGTGATTAGAGTCCAGGACAGATTCTATAAGAATCTGTCCTGAACTAAATTATTGATCTGCTTTAATCAACTCAACCTGTTTAACAAATTCCTGAATTAATGGGTGTTTTTCCATATATTTGTCATAAACAGGCTTCACCTCTTCAAGAAATAATTGTACATTTTCCAACTCTTCAACTTGAGTATCAGTCTCAACTAATTTTTTTAGAGATTCGTCATCAACTTGTCTTAACTGTTCCACTATCCATACCTGTGTTTCTTTTCCAGCTTCAATAAGAATTTGTTGATGTTCTGCAGATAAAGAATTAAACAGATCCAGATTCATTATATTGATATTAGGCCATGGGAAGTGAGCAGTTAATGCCACATATTTAGTAACTTCATGAAAATTTTCATCAATATATGCTGGTAAGTTCGCTTCATGGGCATCGATTACTCCTGTTTGAAGACCACTGTATATTTCCCCATATGGCATTGGAGTAGGTTCAGCACCTAGGGTTCTAAATATATCAAGCATCAAGGGACTTTCTGCAACCCGTATTTTTAACCCTTGCATATCATCTGGAGATTGTACAGGAGCTATATTGCTACCTACATGACGCATACCACTTTCATTAATACCGAGTCCTTTCAAATTTATTTCTTCAAGAGAATCTAACATCTTATGAGCAGTATCAGTCTTTATTGCCTCGGCAAAAACCTCATAGGAATCTAATAGGAATGGTAACTGCAATGCATCCATTACTGGTGTTTGCCCGCTGAAAACCGATGAAGAAATGAAACCTGCATCTAGTGATCCGTTTTGAATCATTTCTAACATATCCAAGTCACCACCGAGCTGTCGAGAAGGATAGATCTCGATTTGAATGTTGCCTTCCGATTTCTCTTCTACTAAGTTAGCATAATACTCTGCAGCCATATGATATGGATGAGATGTTTGTGTAACATGTCCCAGTCTTAAGACGAGAGTTTCTTCATTTAAAGAAGTGTTAGATCCATTATTTTCCTGAACACCTTCACCGCTAGCTTCTTCTGATCTCCCACAAGCTGTTAAAGTAAGTAAAGCAAAAAATACTAAAAATACAACTGAAATCTTACCTTTCATTATTTTTCCCCCTTGTATATTATGTTTTAGCCTTCATTTGAAGGTCTTTCAAACCTAAAACTGTTCCTTGAAAATTGAATAAAGATTCGTTTTGGTGATG
>NZ_JAUSUQ010000042.1 GCF_030814135.1 Caldalkalibacillus uzonensis
TACTTTTTCATTAGTAATTAAGGATGATGAAGGCCTAAATATAGTTGCGATTCCAGAGGCGCCCTACGGGCTTACACAAAATTCTTGACGATACCGAGGTGCCCTACGGGCTTACACAAAACTCTTGACAGTACCATTTCCCATCGTCAAAAAGACAATTGATACATTATTTTAACACTTTAAAATGACATGAACATGTTAAATAGAAGCTGTCAAAGGGGGGTTACTTGTTCGTGTTAGACCAACTGTTGTACCTGCTTTGACTTTGGCCACTAAATGTGAGTGATGAAGGATTTCTTCTTTTTGATCGTAAAACAATAGCCGGTTCAGAGTCTTTCATGTATTGGATGACCAGCACAGCTGGCAAAATGTAACCGAACGTTGCTTGTATAATAGCGACTGCTCTTGACCATCCAAATGGGGTAACGTCGCCATAACCTACAGAAAACAAGGTCAAGACGCTAAAGTAAAGGGAAGTGGTCACTCGATCAAACCAATGCTTACCTTCAAGAGTACTCGTCTCATAATGATCTACCACCGGCCCCAAGTCCGTTATGTCCAGTAAGATGTAAATGACAGCGAATGTGACTACCACATTGGCATAAAACAGCGCCAATACAGTAAAGTTGTAGATCATATTTTTCCGATGTTGACGAGGAAATACATTAAACATAGACCAATTAACCCCATTCTATTCTTGTGTTTATTACATGTTATACATAAGTAAGGCTTATTAGAAGGATATGTTTTGTCTATTAGTTCTCATCATTTACATTGATTTGTGGGAGTGGAATAGTCGGTAGCGGAACGGTTTGACCTTCATACAATTGCTGCTGATTGCTATGCCCTTGGCTTCCTCGGAAATAATATTGAGGGATTCCTCCAGGTATAATATCGATCGAAACGGGTACTTCCGTTTGTACGTGGGCTTCAACCGCAGTAAAAGGAATCACAATACGTACATCAGCCTCCACAACAAGTCTTGATACAATTGCAACTGTATTGATTCCGGCCTCTTGCATTTCAAGATAAATATCAGCCCTGGCAGCCCCGATGGGAACCATTCTAATGGGGACATTTGGTCCGTACTGCGCCAAAATATTGCTGTCCAGCGCCTGACCTAATGGTACACTGATCGGCTCCTCTTCAAGCCCAATCAAAATCTCGTTGGCCCGGTCAGTGGCTGCGGTAACCAGTCTGGCATGAAATAGACGGTTAAAGGCAATAAATTGCAAATCCCCATCTTCATTTTCAATGAATGAATACAATTCGCATACGTTTTTCCTATTTCTTTTAGTGTCGGTTCCAAATTATGTTCCACAAACCAAAACAACAAAACTCCCGATATTATCATGAAGAGAAGAATGCTGAGAAAGAGTATCCTTATTTTCAGCCGGCCTTTAGTCCTTTTTTTGCGTAAATCTTTTATTGTTTCACTTTGATGCTTATCTGTTTCATGTTGAGTATACTCTTTGTATTGTTGATAGATTTCATTTTGTTGTACATTCTCGGATTGATCACGGTTATGTTTGGAATCTTTTTCATTGTCCAAACTGATCACCCCCTCCATGCATGTATATGCGACAAGGATTGTCAATATGGAGGGTTGGTCAATTTTTCTTTAGTTCGAAGAAAGCCAGTACTTTCGCATAAAAGAAAAGTAAAAGTGATAAAGTAGGTCTCTATTTTTGGAAAGGGGGTATACCGAACATTTCCGTTTTTTGATTGTTAACGGCTGATCTTATATGGCTTAATTGTAAATGTCCTTAAGGTAATAAGGATGATCATCACGGTAAGGCTGAGCCATCCAGGGACATAAGGAAACCGAAAAATAATGCAATGACTAAAATCTAACAATTTCGTGTTGAAGGGAAATAGTTGGAACACGTCTGTTTGTTGTTTTTTAGCTTCAGGTTATGTTGCTGCCCTAAATATATAAATCATTAGTTATTTGGACAGTCGGAAATAGATTGAAAATAGTAATATAGGGATCTGTTTAACCAGAGTTAAAAAAACCAGCTCTTTTCATTACTGTTTACTAGAAAAAAAGCTGGTTTGAGGTCAGATTTTTAAGTTGAAACGAATAATCCCTGCTTCCTTGGCAGAGAAAAAGGCAATGATCAGCAACGGCCCGGCTATAAGACCGATCACCCCCAAAAAGTAGAAACCTAAGTAAATCCCGATCAACGTAGGCAGCGGAAGCAATCCGATTTGATCTCTTAGGACTTTGGGTTCTATTGTGCGTCGGATCGTTAACAGTACCACGGCCAAAATTAATAATTGTATGCCTGTATGAGTGTCTCCTGTAATTAGATTAAACAGACTCCAAGGTGCTAAAATCAAAATTGAGCCAATTAAGGGAATAAAGTCGATAATCCAAATGATCCTTTAGGGACATTATTGTACAAAAGTAATATTACATAGAATTTTAGCGTTATGACTGTAATATTTGCCCGTCAGGGCAAACCCTTAATATTGTACTACCACCCGTGAAGGATATTGCCAATATAAATCTGATCCACAGTTTTGCAAGAATTGCCCGATGCTCTCACAATGTACTCAAAGTCGAGCATACAAAAATTATTCATCGGCATATCTGGCATGATTTTCTGGACGAGGTAGAGCATTTGAGGCATACCAATGAAAATAAAGAAATATACGCAATGCGTAAAGAAACAATTGAACGTGTATTTGCTGATTTAAAGGAAAAACATGGCATGCGTTGGAACCTAGGGGGTTAGAAGTAAAACATGATACAGACGATGCTTGTTTTTGTTCCCATGAATTTAACAAAGCTGGCCGCGTGGAAGTGGAGAACCAACTGTTCTCCTTATTTTTTTGCCTTTAAGTACAGAAACCTCTCCTAAACCTTTCGGTTCAGAAGAGGTTTTTTGCAGTCTGAAGTGATAAATCTTAAATGCTTTATCACTATTTTCGCTTTATTTAAGGAAATATCGGCATTCCTAAGACAAAATGGGCAAATAGAATACCTATGATCATGAGTATCACGCCCCCAATCAGCCCATTAAGCGCTTCTTTGATGGGATCGTGGGGTGGAGGGGTGCTTTTCCTCTTATTGTTCTGTCCACTATCCATACCCTTCAACACTCCTTTGAACTAATTTATTTGGTATACAAAGGAGAGTTGTTAAAATAAATCGACCCGTATTTTATCCAGATGACCCATTCCCATTTTTTCTTAAGGATGGGAATGAAGGAGCGTAAATAAATAATATGCCTGTTTAGCAATGAGTAGATATGCCTAAAATCAAACAGCAAAATGAAGTTACTGATACATCTCAATTCAATTGTATTAATAGTTAATGTCATTATATGATTTGTGAAATCTAATTCATACAGAACTGGAGTCTCTAAGTTAAGGGTATCTATTCCTATATGATGTCAAGGAAAAAGAAAAGATATGAGTGCAATAACAAGAATAACTTTTATCCAATTCACGATCTTCAACCTCATTTTAAATCATCGTATAACTTTTTTATTTATTTTTAATCCAACGTTTTTTTATCGGTTCCATAATGTTTCATACTTGAATCAATTTCATAAATCTGAGCCCAACGGTCTCAAGGGATTTTATGAATAAAAAAAAGGAGTACCTCCCCAAATCTCGAATAGAGTAATTGTCCAAGAAAACTCTAGAGATTGGGGGATGACTCCCTATGTCTATTATACGACAAGGAAGTCTTTTTGACCTGCAAGAATTATACAATCTTGAACCCCCCCATCGTTTTGAAGCTGTATTTTCAGCAATTGATATCGACCCTATTTTAGCTATAGTCAGTAAGAAGTCGTGTTACGGTGCTCCTGTTCAGCTGAATTATCCTGCGATGATTTACTCCCTTGTGGCAAGAATTACTGAGCGAATCCCGACGATTAAAGATTTGGTTCAACGTCTCAAACACGATTACATCTTTCGTCTTGACTGT
>NZ_JAUSUQ010000043.1 GCF_030814135.1 Caldalkalibacillus uzonensis
TGAATTTCTTACGGTTCATATTGGACACATCCTCTCCCAATTTTTATTGTAAGGGACTTAACTAAAATGTGTCCATGAAACTATACTAACACCAAGCCTTTTTCAACTCTTATAGTAAAATATATCCCTTGCCTGGATATGATAGACAAAACGCGATGTTTTCCGTTTTACATTTATGAATTAGTCAATGAAAATGATCAACTTGTCAATCAAATAGATGGGGAAACCCTTATAACTTCACCGTCCGGGAAAAAATACATTCGTAGAGAAAACATAACTAACTGGGCATTAAATCAATATCGACACCGTTATGGATATCAAGTTGGAAAAGAAGATATATTTTACTACATCTATGGGCTTTTCCATTCTCTTGACTATCGTAGGCGATTTGAAAACGACTTAAAGAAAATGCTTCCGCATATTCCCTTTGTCCGGACTCCTGAGGATTTCTGGGCATTCAGTCAAGCGGGACGGGATTTGGCCGAGTTGCATTTGAATTATGAAACTGTAGAGCCATGGCCGCTCGTAGAAGAAATTAAGGGAGATAAAAATTCTTTTGAAACATACTGGGTCAAGATAATGCGTTTTGGCAAAACTCCTGACAAAAAAGAAGATAAAACGGTTATTTTGTATAACGAACACATTAGACTTCGTGATGTTCCAAATGAGGCTTACGAATATATTGTTAACGGCAAGTCAGCTATTGAATGGATTATGGATCGCTATCAAGTAAAAACCGATAAAAAAAGCGGGATTACAAACGACCCCAATAAATGGCTGGAAGAGCAAAACGACCCTCGATATATAGTTGATTTGATTAAGCGAGTAACAAGAGTTAGTGTAGAAACAGTGCGGATTATGAAAGAGTTGCCGGAACTTGATATAGAAATCCCCGATACAAATAGTTAAACATGTTTGAAGGGGTTGGTTTTTGAGGGGCATAGTTAAAAAGCCCCTCTAATTCCTATTCTTTTTGATAGATTAAAAATAATGAGGTGAAACAATTGGCTAGATTTACTGTTGCCGATTTTTACTATGGGGCGGTTCTTTCAATGTTATTTAATAATAAGATTGTTCCTGTGCTTTTTGAAAGGAACGAGAGTAGACAAATATATAACTTGAGCACCAATAACGGAGATTTCAGAATGTTTATTAAATATAGAAGTTATCCAACAGTAAATCAAGATGATTATCGAAGCTGGCATTTTGTATTTTCTGACAAAGATATTGAAGAATTATTTAAATATCTTGATGATGAATACAAACTTTTATTAGCACTTGTTTGTGGCAGTAAAGAATTTAAAAATAGTGAACTTGCTGTATTACATCCAGAAGAAATTAAGGAGTATTTTTCAACAGGACGTACTACGCTTACGATAAGTAGAAAGAAAAATGAAAAACAATTTAGGATCTCCATTGGGGGAGGCAGAAACAATTCAATAAAGATTCTAACCAATAGACTGATTTGATAAGACCTATTTACATAATCTTGTATAGAAATAGGAACCTTTTTGATAAGCGAAACATAATGCTCCCATACATCCCAAGCTCAGTGTCAAACATCAATCGGAACTGTTAGGGATGAATCGCACAAGTGTTTACCACCGTCCCAAGCGTCGTCTAGAGAGCTTGGAAAACATTGAGCTCATGCGAAGAATCGATGTACTTTACACAGAACTTCCTTACTTTGGGAACGGGTACGTCGTTTAATGCGCCTGATGGGCATCCGGGCCATCTATCCATGTCCCAATTGGCCCAATTTAAGCAAGAGACTTCATGCCCAATACTGTCGGTATTTACCTATTGAGGGGATTAGAGATCAATCACCCTATAGGCTTTACATGGTGTGGCGGGCATGTTTGGCTTCTTGGTCAGGCGATACCATTTGGCATCGCCCTATCGCAAGACATCATGCCCGCAGAGGCTCCATGTCAAGCCGGTATGCAGTTACGTACAATCCATACGAAAGGAGAGAAATTATAACTTAAAACATCTCCAAATGAGTCTTGATAATGGAGGGTATTACAAAGCCATCAAATAAATCCTGTATGGACACGCTCAAATTGATAACAAACAATGCTAACAAAGTTGCTGTTCAAAGGAACGCGCCCTTCTTTAAATGGCGAAACTCATTATTTTATACTATCATTATTGTGACAAAAGTAAATGTAAATAATGGTAAGTAAGAAAGAGGTGTTGCATTATTTATGTCTTTATTGATTCTGGTTTTACCTGTATTAACATCGTTCATTTATACTATTTGGTTCTTCATAAAACAGAAAAATACTATGGGGTTTGGAGCTTTTATTTTTACATCAGGTCTTGGTCTTATTACTTCATGTTTTAGTATTATTACTAATTTCTTTATTACCACATTTAGCATTAATATGCCTCCAACATGGCTCCAATTTACCTTTGGAGTAATTCTGATGATAATTGGCTGTTATATATTTCGATTACAATTTGTAGAGCGTTATATTTTAAATATAAATGGGTTTAACAAAGATGCGCTCGTCAGTAATCATTATAAAAGCCTAAAATTAGATCGTCTTTCATTCAAGGAAGTCGTAATTAATTTTCGAGCTTTTGTTGAAGGGAAAAAGGAAATAACTGAATACATATCCGACTGTCTTGTGGACATGATTCAATCAGAAGTAAATACTTTTAAAGAGATATCTCGTGATCGAAAGACAGCTTATACAGGAATCGCACCTATTCCATTTGTTATGATTGCAGGAAAAGCTTTTCAATCGGGGGATTTACAAGATTATTATGAACTTATTCATGGGACAAGCAAATATATGAAGTTAAAAAGAGGATTGCTAAAGAGACACCCTAAATTACATCTTGAAACAAACTTTGAGGATCCTCAATTTGATTTAGCAGAGGAAATTGTCTTGTGTATTGAACTGAAAAGTAAGATATCAGATCTCGATATTGGACAGTTTAACTGTCCTGCAATCCGATTATCTCTTAAAGAACCAGACAATTTAGCTATAAAAACGAAAGCTCAATTGTACGAATACCGTAAACAAGTCATAGATTTATTTGCTAAATTACATAATGAATTTCCTAAGATTAAAAAAGTACACCTTGTTTGTGCTTCCCAAAGTTGTCTTCCATTCGAAATTGCCCTATCGCTCAATGATACTCACCATCCAATCGTAATTTCGTATCACTATCAAAAAGATAATAATGGTGTAAATTATCCTTGGGGAATTATTATTAATGGAAGCAATGCGGGACAATTTGTTCAAGTAAAGAAAGTGAGTGAAGAAAATGAGATTTTACAGCATAGCGTCTAAATTTAATATATTTTTATACCAATCATGTTATTTAGTACCGTCAAGAATTTTGTGTAAGCCCGTAGGGCACCTCTGGAATCGTGACTATATTTAGACCTTCATCATCCTTAATTACTAATGAAAAAAGT
>NZ_JAUSUQ010000044.1 GCF_030814135.1 Caldalkalibacillus uzonensis
TCAAAGGAATTGACGGGGGCCCGCACAAGCGGTGGAGCATGTGGTTTAATTCGAAGCAACGCGAAGAACCTTACCAGGGCTTGACATCCCGGTGCCACCTCCAGAGATGGAGGGTTCTCTTCGGAGACACCGGTGACAGGTGGTGCATGGTTGTCGTCAGCTCGTGTCGTGAGATGTTGGGTTAAGTCCCGCAACGAGCGCAACCCTTGACCTTAGTTGCCAGCATTGGGTTGGGCACTCTAAGGTGACTGCCGGTGACAAACCGGAGGAAGGTGGGGATGACGTCAAATCATCATGCCCCTTATGTCCTGGGCTACACACGTGCTACAATGGGCAGTACAAAGGGTTGCGAACCCGCGAGGGGGAGCTAATCCCAAAAAGCTGCTCTCAGTTCGGATTGCAGGCTGCAACTCGCCTGCATGAAGCTGGAATCGCTAGTAATCGCGGATCAGCATGCCGCGGTGAATACGTTCCCGGGCCTTGTACACACCGCCCGTCACACCACGAGAGTCTGTAACACCCGAAGTCGGTGAGGTAACCCGCAAGGGAGCCAGCCGCCGAAGGTGGGACAGATGATTGGGGTGAAGTCGTAACAAGGTATCCCTACCGGAAGGTGGGGATGGATCACCTCCTTTCTAGGGAGTCTTCCGACTCGGAATATGCTACATTGAGATTCACCTGCACGCTTGCTGCTTTGTTTAGTTTTGAGGGTTCCCGACCATCTTTCCTCGGTGTCTCTTGCTGAAAAGCGCAAAGGCCACCTCGTAAAGATGGTCTCAACTCCGGTTGCCATGTTTTGCGCCTTATGTGCAAACATGCAACTTGATTTGATCATAACCCTCGTTGTATGAATGACTTAAACTGCACCTTGAAAATTGGATAACAGCGAAGATTCATCGGGAAAGCCACGAGCGACCTAAAGGGTTAAGCTACGAAGGGCGCACGGTGGATGCCTTGGCGCCAGGAGCCGATGAAGGGCGGGACAAACACCGATATGCCTCGGGGAGCTGTAAGTAAGCGTTGATCCGGGGATTCCCGAATGGGGCAACCCCCTGCTCCTAATCGGGCAGGATCCATCTCTGAATCCATAGGAGATGGAGGGCAGACCAGGGGAACTGAAACATCTTAGTACCCTGAGGAGAAGAAAGCAAAGCGGGCCCCGCGAAAGTATCACTTTCGTGGGTGCTAACAGCGATTTCCTGAGTAGCGGCGAGCGAAAGGGAAGCAGCCCAAACCGGTACGCTTGCGTACCGGGGTTGTAGGACGTCCCACGTGGAGTGACAAAGGACGAGGATAGGCGAACACGTCTGGAAAGGCGGGCCATAGAGTGTAACAGCCACGTAGCCGAAATCTTCGTCCCTCCGGGACGGATCCTGAGTACGGCGGGACACGTGAAATCCCGTCGGAATCCGGGAGGACCATCTCCCAAGGCTAAATACTCCCTGGCGACCGATAGTGAACCAGTACCGTGAGGGAAAGGTGAAAAGCACCCCGGGAGGGGAGTGAAAGAGAACCTGAAACCGTGTGCCTACAACCAGTCGGAGCACGATTCCGTGTGACGTGTGACGGCGTGCCTTTTGTAGAATGAACCGGCGAGTTACGATCTCGTGCGAGGTTAAGCCGAGGAGGCGGAGCCGCAGCGAAAGCGAGTCTGAACAGGGCGATGGAGTACGAGGTCGTAGACCCGAAACCGTGTGATCTACCCATGTCCAGGGTGAAGGCAGGGTAACACCTGCTGGAGGCCCGAACCCACGCATGTTGAAAAATGCGGGGATGAGGTGTGGGTAGGGGTGAAATGCCAATCGAACACGGAGATAGCTGGTTCTCCCCGAAATAGCTTTAGGGCTAGCCTCGGATGATGAGTGTTGGAGGTAGAGCACTGATTGGACTAGGGGCCCCCACAGGGTTACCGAATTCAGTCAAACTCCGAATGCCAAGCACTTTAATCCGGGAGTCAGACTACGAGTGATAAGATCCGTGGTCGAGAGGGAAACAGCCCAGACCATCAGCTAAGGTCCCAAAGTGTACGTTAAGTGGGAAAGGATGTGGCGTTGCCCAGACAACCAGGATGTTGGCTTAGAAGCAGCCATCATTTAAAGAGTGCGTAATAGCTCACTGGTCGAGTGACGCTGCGCCGAAAATGTAACGGGGCTAAACGTACCACCGAAGCTATGGATCCGCAAGGATGGTAGGGGAGCGTACCAAGGGCATGGAAGCCGGACCGTAAGGACCGGTGGAGCGCTTGGTAGTGAGAATGCCGGTGTGAGTAGCGAAAAGACAAGTGAGAATCTTGTCCGCCGAAAGCCTAAGGGTTCCTGAG
>NZ_JAUSUQ010000045.1 GCF_030814135.1 Caldalkalibacillus uzonensis
CACTTCACTGTATGTGATCAACCTTATCACCTTCAAAGTAAATATTATTTTTTTGATATGTTTGCAAAACCAATATTGTCATAAATAATAGAACCCCCACTATATCAAGTAAAAATGATGGTTCGATTAAGAAAAATGCTGTCAAAAATAAAACCAGCCTTTGGACCCACGTTGTTTTCTTTAACAGCCATCCTTGAATGGCCCCTGCAAGAGAAACAATCCCTACTGTTGCTGTCATTACTGCCAGTAAACTTTTGGTCATGTTTTCTGCGCTAAGAAGTATATCTGGATGATAGATAAACATAAAAGGCATAATGAAGCCTGTTAATCCCAGTTTTAGTGCGACAAACGATGTTTGATTTTGGTTCGATCCCGCTATTCCTGCTGCGATATACGACGATAAGGCTACTGGTGGCGTAATGTTTGACAAACAAGCATAAATCAAAACAAACATATGGGCCGCTATGGCCGGAACCTCCAACTTAATTAAGACTGGTGCCGTTACAGTGGCAACGATGACATATGCAGCAACTCCGGGAACCCCCATACCTAAAATAATACTGATTAACATGACAAATAATGCTGCCCAAAATAAATGCTCCCCCGCAAATTGTAGAATGCCGTAGCCAAAGTTTAACCCTAGTCCCGTTAAAGAAACCGTTCCAACAATCACGCCAATGATGACACAAGCGACTCCGACACTGAGCGCACTTTTGGCGCCTTCCTCAAATGCTTGAATAATGTCTTTGAGCCCCATTCTGGTCTTTTTTCTTAACCAACTGGCCAGTACAGTCGAAAGGATTGAAAAACGGCCGCATATAAGGGTGTGTATCCCAAAAGTAACAATATAATAAGCGTGACTAAAGGAATACTCAGATGCCCCTCTTCCTTTAAAACCTGTTTGATTTTTGGAATATTTTCCTTTGATATCCCTTTTAGGCCCAACTTTCTTGCTTCAAAATGCACAGCCATAATTAAGGTCAGAAAATAGAGGAAAGCTGGAACAACGGCTGCCAGCATAACAGTCGTATAAGGAACACCCAAGAACTCCGCCATGATAAATCCTGCTGCTCCCATAATTGGGGGTGCAAACTGTCCTCCGGTTGAAGCGGCAGCTTCAACGGCGGCTGCAAACTTACGTTTATATCCATTTTTGATCATCAACGGGATTGTAATCGAACCGGTAGTGGCAACGTTAGCTAATGCACTTCCGTTCACCATCCCCATTAAACTGCTGGCAATAACGGATACTTTAGCCGGTCCGAACTGACTAAATCCACTGACCTTCAGGAATAATCCAAATAAAATGAACATAAAAACAAAAGTAGCCGAAACACCTGCTCCTACGCCTAATAAACCTTGCCCTCCCCAAAACAAATGCTCAACGATTCGCTTCCAGCTGAAGCCTACATGACCAAGGATGCCTGGCAAGTAACTCCCTGCAAAATTATAGAGAAGAAATACGGCTGCAAGGATGGCCAAACTCTTCACCGTTCTCCTGGCAGCTTCAAAGACGATCAAAATCCCCAGTACGCAAAAGAGATAATCAATGGGGTGCAAGTACCCTCCCCTCAAGGCGATTTCACTATAATTCAAAATAAGGTAACCAAAAGAGGAAACAACCGCCAGTACACAAACACAATCCCACCATGTTGGCCGATGCAAAAGATGATCAGCTTTTCCCCTGGCAGGAAATAACAAAAAGGTCATCATTAGCAGGAAAATAATATGCCAAGACCTGAGAATGATCGCATCTAAAACGCCAAAACTTGAAACATATAATTGAAAAAGTCCCCATATCACAGCCAGTGCTGTTATGATGACAGCCGTCATACCCACATATTGACGTATACGAGTATCACCATCATATTTTTGCAACACCTGTTCTGTCATGTCGTTTGTGTTTACACCAGTTTGTTGGTGTGCATTCATCAAAGTCTTCCTTTCTGCTCCCTTTATAATTGGCATACTTCATTACTGTATTGCTGTAATGCAATAAAAACAAATTTATTAAACAGAAATGATATCCTTTCTGCTGAAGGATGTCAACAATATTTAGAAATATTTCCCCATAAAAAGGAGCCCGCCCCCCCAAACCTGCACACTTATTTAATCAGGGCATTTGTTTGCCATCAGGGTCAAATTTATCTAGTAAGGATCAAGAACGGGTTATATTAGGGATTTTATCAATTTTGTTAGCCCTCATTAAAAAAATAGTGACCCGGTCTTGGAGTTACTAAATACCAGAGCGACCAACAAACAACTATTTTCAAGAAGTAGGGGTAATTGTACATGTCAAAACATAGTTCTTTACATAAACA
>NZ_JAUSUQ010000046.1 GCF_030814135.1 Caldalkalibacillus uzonensis
TGGGTCACTTATACATTCTACAGTTTGGGGTGAAGTCCTTTTTTTATCTTTTTTAAGCCTTACGGCTTAAGACTTCGTAATTCTGCAAAAGGCTCGCTTGATTAAAAATGACGTGTTCCGTTGATGGAATGCGTCATTTTTTTAAAATCAACGAAAAGGGGGGAGGACCCTCTCTACAAGTCTAGTGGAGGGGGTCATCCTCTCCTGGCTTGTAGATGGGTAAAAATATGAGAACAAATTTTGTTTCCATTGCACGAGAAGCGGTTGAAAAATATCAGCCGGAAAGTGTTGATCTCCAGCATCTTTTGGCTGTAATACTGGGAGAAAGCGTTTCTCCCGAATTATGCAGGCGATTGGCTGCTATTGGGGTAAGAGAGCTTTCAAAAATGTCCACTCTAGAATTGATGTTAGAAGGGTTGACAAAAATGAAGGCCCAACAGATTATGGCCAGTTTCGCACTGGCTAAAAAGTGGGCCGAAAGTAAAGAGATAACATAACAAGTATCAGAACACCCGATGATGCTGCTGATTATCTCAAGGGGATTTTCAAAGATAAAGTACAGGAGCATTTTTATTGTCTTTGTCTCGATACAAAGAATCAGATAATCCACGAACGTACAATATTCGTGGGTAGTCTTAATGCTTCTATTGTTCCAGAAACAACATCCACAGCATATCCATAATCTCCCGGATACGCTTTGTGTCGTATCTGAGGGGCTGGGGGTGAGGATCTCATCCCACACAGCACGGGTAACGGCAACAGGATAGCGGAACCCTGCTTCCCGTGCTGTTTCTGTCACATTGATCAGTATGCCATCCTCAATGGCTTGTTTACGGGAGTAGGAGTGGATTAGCATATCTTTTGATACGGAAAAAACCGCCTCTTCTTGACTAATTGACCCGTCTAGTTCCTTCAAACGGGCCTTCATCACGTAAAACATAGTTTAGGCGTTGCAAAAAACCCCGCAACGCCTTTCACCTTCTTGTTTATTTTTTTCGGGAGACGAAACACTTCGTCTCCTTCTTTTTACCGAATTGAGCCAAAACATCTTCGCTTCACCCCAGCATCTTAATACTATCGGCTGGTAGTGTCAGAAAGGTCCACGGATTTTCTCCTTCAAGAGCTATATGCTGACAAAGTTCTCTCAATGAATCTGCTTCAAATTCCCAAGACACAGATGTGGTATAATCCCAAACCTTGTCCTGGGTTTTAACAGGGCCGTGTTCATCCACGAAAGCCTTTAGCTGGGCTTTCATGGTTTTTAACACGGCTTCCAACCGATCGATTTCGTTGGCAAGCTGAACAGCTTTTTCACTGGAATCAACCTGTTCAATGATTTTCAAGGCTACGTTGCTCATCTGGAGACAACTCATTTCTTCATTTTTTGACCGTGGACACTTCCTCAAATTATGGAGAAAACACCATTTTTGACAAGAAGACTTTTCTGGTTTCCCGCTCCATCAATAAAAGTGATAAAGCCTTCTTACAAGTCAATCATTTTTACCTCCTTTTGCCCCTTCCCCCTTTTCGGGGTGTTGTCCTGTTTGTTTCCGCCGGACAACCAAGGCCAAGTTCGACAGTTACTAGGCAAACAAAACGCTCATAAACCCATACTACTCCTGGGTTCATGAGCGATTCAGTATGGTTGGTACGTGTATCTATGAACTTGGCTGGATCTCGAGGAACCTTGGGGGAGGTTCAACGCCTACAGCTGCGAAGATT
>NZ_JAUSUQ010000047.1 GCF_030814135.1 Caldalkalibacillus uzonensis
ACACCCGTTCCCATGCCGAACACGGAAGTTAAGCCCTCCAGCGCCGATGGTACTTGGGGCGAGAGCCCCCGGGAGAGTAGGACGTTGCCAGGCAGCCAGAATTATTCCGCAGTAGCTCAGTGGTAGAGCAATCGGCTGTTAACCGATTGGTCGTAGGTTCGAATCCTACCTGCGGAGCCAATAAGGCGGTGTAGCTCAGCTGGCTAGAGCGTACGGTTCATACCCGTAAGGTCGTGGGTTCGATCCCCGCCGCCGCCACCACCATATTGGACCCTTAGCTCAGTTGGTAGAGCAGTCGGCTCATAACCGATCGGTCACAGGTTCGAGTCCTGTAGGGTCCACCATTACTCGCGATCCAATCTCTTTGGGGAGGAGTACCCAAGTCTGGCTGAAGGGAGCGGTCTTGAAAACCGCCAGGGGCTTCGCGGCCCGCGGGGGTTCGAATCCCTCCTCCTCCGCCATAGAGTCCAATAAATTCACTTCTTGTACGTGGCCCGTTGGTGAAGTGGCTTAACACACCGGCCTTTCACGCCGGCATTCAGGGGTTCGAATCCCCTACGGGTCACCATTATGGAGGGTTAGCTCAGTTGGGAGAGCACTTGCCTTACAAGCAAGGGGTCGGCGGTTCGAACCCGTCACCCTCCACCATGATATTTTTTAAACATAGGAAATATAATTTGACGCGGGGTGGAGCAGTCTGGTAGCTCGTCGGGCTCATAACCCGAAGGTCGCAGGTTCAAATCCTGCCCCCGCAACCAAAACATTTTATAAGAAGCTCAGATCAATTGAGGAGCTGTGGTGTAGAGGCCTAACATGCCTGCCTGTCACGCAGGAGATCGCGGGTTCGAATCCCGTCAGCTCCGCCATTTAATTTTCGCTTTTGGCTCGGTAGCTCAGTCGGTAGAGCAGAGGACTGAAAATCCTCGTGTCGGCGGTTCGATTCCGTCCCGAGCCACCACAGAATGTCACTTTATGCCGGTGTAGCTCAATTGGCAGAGCAACTGACTTGTAATCAGTGGGTTGGGGGTTCGATTCCTCTCGCCGGCACCATTTTATGATTCGAGCCGTTAGCTCAGTTGGTAGAGCATCTGACTTTTAATCAGAGGGTCGAAGGTTCGAATCCTTCACGGCTCACCATTTCAATTATGTGCCCTTAGCTCAACCGGATAGAGCGTTTGACTACGAATCAAAAGGTTGGGAGTTCGAGTCTCTCAGGGCACGCCATAAAAATGAGCGGGTGTAGTTCAGTGGTAGAACTCCAGCCTTCCAAGCTGGTAGCGTGGGTTCGATTCCCATCACCCGCTCCATTTCATTCCATGGGGGCCTATAGCTCAGCTGGTTAGAGCGCACGCCTGATAAGCGTGAGGTCGGTGGTTCAAGTCCACTTAGGCCCACCATTTTTTTAGCCAATAACTACCTGTTGAGTTTACTTTGTTTTTCTGGTATTATTGTTTATTGCTGACGGCGCAAGCCTAGCAAAAATACTTTCTCTCCATCTCTTGACAAATACACTTGCAGCGTGATAGATTATATAGCGCTGTATCCAGAACCTTGAAAACTGAACAAAGCACAAGCGTGCGAGGCTCATTCCTTTGGGAATGACGTTAATCATCTACATGGACGGCGGAAGGCCGGCTAA
>NZ_JAUSUQ010000048.1 GCF_030814135.1 Caldalkalibacillus uzonensis
ATGAGCGATTCAGTATGGTTGGTACGTGTATCTATGAACTTGGCTGGATCTCGAGGAACCTTGGGGGAGGTTCAACGCCTACAGCTGCGAAGATTTGGCGCTGTTTGGCGGTGATCTCGGTACACTGATACAGGTCACCATTTTTCGAGGAAAAATGACCTAAAGCTAATCGTTGCAATTCGTCCCGAACCTTTCGCCAGGATTCCCCCGTATGGACTTCTACGATTCGAACCAGTAAAAGAGCCAACCAACTGAGCAGAATATGGGCGCGAATGCGATCTTCCAATCGGTGGTACATCGGGCGCAATTCTAACGTTGATTTCAATGTTCGAAAAGCATCTTCAACGTCCACCAGTTGTTTGTAACCCAGGGCCACATCTTCTGGGGACAAGGTATCATCGGAAGTTCGAATCAAGTATTTTCCATCATACTTTTCTGCGTCCCGAATCGCTTGCTTGTTGAGGCGAAGCGTGCTATCTTTCAGTTGGCGCAGATACTTGCCATAGGAAGGATGGGACCGTAGGCGGCAGGCCGCTTTGCTATGAACCTCATGCGACAACTGTTTCAGTCCATCCAGTTCGGCCTGCAATTTTTCCAGTAACTTTTTGCGTTCCTCCCGTTGGCGTTCAGCTTCTTTGGGATTGTATACCAACACATAGCGCTTGCGTGCTTCACCGTCACCGACGATGATCTCTTTGACATGCAGGTTCTCTCGAACCTGATGGTACCTGCCTCTTGTGCTCATCGCCTCTTTGGAGGCTGCTTTACCGGAACGCATCTTTTCCCCAACGATGTAGTGCCCGCCTGCGCGTTGCAACGTACGCAAGTTTTCCTCAGACGAGAAGCCACGGTCCATGACGCTAATGACACGGCCCAATTTCCATCCGATCAAGTTCTTTTTCACCTGCTCAACAACGGTCATGTCCATCGTGTTCCCTGGCCAAACCCAACAGCGGATGGGGATCCCTGTCCGCGTCACGGCAAGGCCAATCACCACCTGCAACAGATCCGGCCGTTTATCTTTTGAAAACCCTTGTTTCCGAAACGTATCTTCTTCCGGGGCTTCGGACGGATCCACTTCAAAGTAAGAGGAAGTGGTATCAAAGTACAGCAGATCGACCTCCAGATTCAACAGGTCGGAAACAGCCCCATAGACTTGATACTCCAACTCAGACTGAACAGCCAACAGTTCGTCCATCGCTCGATAGAGCTGATGGCTCGCCACTTGGGACAGCCCGGGAATGTAGACTTCTTCCCGAACCCAATCTTCCATGGCTAATTTGCTGGATGGGGCCAGGGCGCGATTGGCCACCATGGCAAAGATCAGCCGTTCGATATCCAGCTGGTGATGGCGAGAA
>NZ_JAUSUQ010000049.1 GCF_030814135.1 Caldalkalibacillus uzonensis
ATAGATACACGTACCAACCATACTGAATCGCTCATGAACCCAGGAGTAGTATGGGTTTATGAGCGTTTTGTTTGCCTAGTAACTGTCGAACTTGGGATCGATTTTGATGGTAGCCGGAGCATGAGTCCCATGCTGGAGGCCGTAGCCATTGAGTTGGTGGTGACAGGACCATCCTATCGTCACGCAGCTCATACATTAGAAGCGTTTGTAGGGTATCCTGTGATCAGTCACGAATCCATTAGGCAACGTTTGTGGAGTATTGAGATCAGCAGGGACTCATCTCAAAATCAGACATCCGAAGCTAAAGAGGTATTGTTCATTGAAGTGGATGGCCTCCACGTCAAACGTCAGAGAGGGAGCCGCAATGGCAAGGAAAAAAGATAGCTGTGATCCTTCTACCGATTATTTTGCTGATGGGGATCGTCGTTATCAAGACATTTGTAAAAAAGAACTGCCTGACAATAACTATACACTGTTCGATTACATTACGGGACATACTCTCATTGAATTTCACGAAGAGAAAGAAGAACCGCATGAAGAGGACGGAAAAGGTGAAAAATAAAAACTTTCAAAAAAGTATCAACCATAGGTACCAATAGAGAGAATAAGTAGTGAACATTACGTTGATAATACGTTATTAAATGATTTTTTTATGATTTTTAAACAACATTATTATTTATTAAACGAATTGGCTATCTAAATATGTTTTAATGACAATATAATCGTCATCAATGTAAGTATGAAAATTTGTGGCATACCGGCCATCTAAACTCCTCCTCTGCCATAGTCCATGCTCCTGTCAGAGAAGGAGTGAGGCCACATGTTCAGTTATTTTGACCAAGGCATTTTAGACTTACGTTTTTTTCCGTGATCTTTTTTCTCATATTTGGAATGATCACAGGGTGGTACAAATCCGTTTTCTTCAAGTTTTTGGTACCGTTTTTCAATCCAAGCCATCTTTTTTTCGGCCTGCTCTTTGGTCAGAACACCATACATATTTGGCTATCATTTCTTTTTTCTTCTCCAGTATGTCTTGGGCTAAAGCTTGGATTTCTTGTTTCTGCTCGTCTGTTAATTCAACTTTAGCAGTGGTTTCATTATAATGATCACTGTCTGCTTGGACTGTATCAAACCCCAGACAGGCAACAGTCACCAGGCAAATGATGAACAATATCACATTTCTTTTAAACATAGACGACAACCTCCTGTTATGTCAACATCATTTTTAAATTCCTCAAAATCATCAACTAAAAATTCCCCAGTAAACGTTTGAAATTTGCCCCGCAGTGGGACGTGTTTATTTATT
>NZ_JAUSUQ010000050.1 GCF_030814135.1 Caldalkalibacillus uzonensis
GCTCGGACCAGGCGTACAGGCATCTGACCTTAATGATGATGCACTCGCCCGGGCCTTGGATACCCTTTACAAAATCGGGTTGCAAGACATTTATTTGTTTATGGCAAACTAAAAATGTCATGTTTGGCAACCAATTTATGCAGGTAATTGAGGAGGTGAAATAAAAACCACTTGCCAACATCCCCCATCCATCATACACTTCCTGTTATTGGACCAACAATGACAGGAGGTATGAAAAAGGAGATGCTAGAAGTGGTTGAAATCAATTATATCAAACATGAAGTCAACAGGAAAGACCGGTCGTATGCATCGGTTGCCAAGCAGATGGGCCGGGATCCCCGAACCGTTAAGAAATATGCTGACATGGAAGATTTCACACCAGGGCCAAAGCCCAAACAGCAACGTCCATCACCGGTCATGGATCCGGTCAAGCCGATCATTGACGAATGGCTCAGGGAAGATATGAAAAAGAAGAAAAAGTACCGGCGGACAGCCAAACGCATGTGGCAGCTCCTCAGGCGGGACTACCAGTTTCAAGGTTCAGCCCGCAGTGTCCGACACTATGTAGCTCAAAAGAAAAAGGAGCTGGAAGAGGAGCAGGAGACAGCGCTGCCACTGGCAGCATATCCCGGAACGGCACAGGTCGACTTTGGGGAAGCGCCGTTTAAACGGCAAGGGAAAATCATCGATCTGCCCTTTCTGGTTCTCTCCTTTCCTTACAGCAATGCCTTTTATGTGCAAGTTTTTGAGTCGCAAAATACAGAATGTTTTTTAGAAGGGTTAAAACGTATCTTTCACCACATGGGGGGTGTTCCCACCACGATCCGGTTTGACAATCTCGCGCCGGCTGTAAAAAAGATCCACCCCAATGGTCAGCGGGAGCTGACCGATGCCTTTCAGCGTTTTGTATGGCATTACGGCTTTGAATATGAGTTCTGTAACCCCGGCAGTGGCCATGAGAAAGGTCATGTGGAGGCGATGGTCAAATATATTCGTCACAACTTTTTCCTGCCGGAACAGGCGGTTGAAGACCCTGAGTTCGACAGTAACTAGGTAAACAAATCGCTCATAAACCCATGATACACCTGGGTTTATGAGCGATTCAGTATGGTTGGTACGTGTATCTATGAACTTGGCTGGATCTCGAGGAACCTTGGGGGAGGTTCAACGCCTACAGCT
>NZ_JAUSUQ010000051.1 GCF_030814135.1 Caldalkalibacillus uzonensis
ATTTTTCTGGGTAGTCATCCGAATCTGCCTTGATTTAAAAGCATTTTGTAAATTTTGTTTGTCCAAAAAAGGTTTCAAACTGTCGAACTCGGGTCGATGAAGCGGTCAAGTAAATACACATTTTCTCCTTTCTCACGGTCGTAATAGTAGTTGCGTTTCACTTCTACAAGCCCAAATAGCAGGTTGATGCCTAACGGACGTTTTTCCTTCAGCTTATAACGATCTGTATCCAAATGCTCAGCTATGTATTGGTCCAATTCCTCCAATATGTTCTCTGTCAATTTCAGACAGATATCCTGCGCTATCCGCCAAACCATTTGCTCGATTTCTTTTAATTTAGGGATATTTATGCTAAACTGCTTCATAGAGGCTCTCTCCTTCCTTATTTGTTTTTGGCCAATTCTATTGTAATAGGAAAGAGAGCCTCGTTTCATGGATTTTTTGCTTTTCTTCACCGCGCTTCGCTTGGTGGCTTCTCCATCCGGACATGGTGTTACCATTGTCTGAATGGGGAGGTTATTTTGCCTCCCACAGATATTTTATTCATACGTCACTGAGCCCCTAGAGGTTGACAGGGGAATAGTTAGATACTTAGATATTTTAATGAGTGTTTTCACAAGACTAAAAAAGCGAGGGGATGTGTAACTATGGAATATAACCAAAACCATGTTCTCGTGGCTGGCTTTGCACAGTTCCCAAAAGGTACTCCAATATTTGAACTTTACAAAGTTCTTGGTTGTATTCTTATTATTGATAAAGAAAACGATGTTATTGAGGATGCTACATTTACGTTTTTAGCCGATACCACCCGTAATTTTATATCATCCATAGTGAAAGGAAAGTGCATAAAAAATGGAATAGATGATGTGATCAAAGAAGTAGAAATACGTTTTATTGTCCCGGGGCAACGAGCAGTTGTACAATCCATCATTGCTGCATATGAACGATATTGTGATTATAAATCAAGACATTTTTTGAGAGAGGGTAAAACAGATATCAGTTAATCTATCATATCTATTTGTTATCATTAAAAGCAGCCCCTGGTTCCATCCACGAAAGTTTAATTGAGCCTTTTGCAGAATTACGAAGTCTTAAGCCGTAAGGCTTAAAAAAGATAAAAAAAGGACTTCACCCCAAACTGTAGAATGTATAAGTGACCC
>NZ_JAUSUQ010000052.1 GCF_030814135.1 Caldalkalibacillus uzonensis
TGTCAACATCATTTTTAAATTCCTCAAAATCATCAACTAAAAATTCCCCAGTAAACGTTTGAAATTTGCCCCGCAGTGGGACGTGTTTATTTATTTCTGAGCTTCATCTTGTTTGAAAAATCCAGCCTTCTTCTTTTCCTTGATTCGATAACTTTCACCCTTAATATTGATGGTACTGGAATGATGTAAGAGCCGGTCCAGAATGGCCGTGGCCAACACAGGATCCCCAAAGATGTCTCCCCATGCGCCATACGATTTGTTGGAGGTCAGAATGATGGCCCCTTTCTCATAACGTTCTGAAACAATTTGAGAGAAGAAATGGGCGGCGGTGTCTTCCATTTTTCGATACCCAATCTCATCAATGATCAGGATATTGGGTTTGATATACTTTCTCATCTTCCGCTTGATGGTGTTGGTCTGATGGGCTTCTTGCAAATCCTGAACTAAATCATGAGGCGTGGTGAAATAGACTGTATAACGCCGGGCGATGGCTTCCAAGGCCAAGGCCACAGCCAGGTGTGTTTTGCCTACACCAGGAGGACCCAAAAAAATGAGATTCTCTTGATGCTCCACAAATTGGAGGGTAGCCAGGTCTCTGATGCGCCGTTCATCGATGGAGGTTTGAAAGGTAAAGTCAAACTCATCCAGTGTCTTATGATAGGGGAGGCGAGCCAGCCGCGTTTTCATCTTAATAAAACGGTCATGTTTGGCCGCTAATTCTTCCTGAAGCAGCTTGTCTAAAAACTCCAGATACGATATATTTTCTTCAGATGCCTCTTCGGCGTAGTGATGAAGGACTTCAGGGATGCGTGTGCACCCCAGTTCTTCCAAGGCGCTTTGGAGACGTTCCTGAAGGATCATGGTCACTGCACCTCTCCTTCAGAAAACTGATCGTAGAACGACACATCACGTTCAGCCACTTCGGGTGTTGAATGCATGGCCAGGCGGGGAGTCGGTTGGGGAACCTTATGTGTGCCCGCGGTGCGCATTCCCTCGAAGTGTTTTTTGTTTTTCAGCACCTGATGTTTTCCCGTGGCTTTGACATGTTCAGCAATCAGGTGTTGACCATAATAGATCCGAAGGAAACCATTTTTT
>NZ_JAUSUQ010000053.1 GCF_030814135.1 Caldalkalibacillus uzonensis
GTCTTCATGAGCGATTAAAAAGTGATCTTAAATTCAGGTATCGTTGTGGCTTTGCTTTAGCTGAAAGTCCACCTAGTGTGTCTACCTTCAGCCGCGTTTTCCGTCACATCGTAGACAAAGGTATTGCAGAACAACTCTTTCGGGATCTGGTCCAGCTTTGTAAAGCTCACGGCGTCATCAAAGGAGAAAAAGTAGCCATTGACAGTATGGCCATTGATGCTTACGAGAAAAAACGATCGAAAAAGCAATGTCAGGATTCAGAGTTGGCCAGTTGGGGTGCTAAATTCGATGAAATGAAACAAAAAATCACTTGGTTTGGCTACAAAATTCACCTGGCAGTGGATACAGAAAGTGAACTTCCAACTGCATTGGAAGTCACAACAGCCAGTGTGAATGACGGTGACGTATTCCCTGACCTGGTCAAAGAACATGTTGATCTTTTTGACGGCCTTAAATACGTCATTGCAGATGCTGGATATGATCAGCTGAAATGTTATCAAGCTGCTCGTGATTATGGTGCACAAGCGATTATTCCTTTAAATCTCAGGAATGAGAAAGAACCGCCAGAAGGCATGACATCAAATGGAACGCCGATATGTTCCATGGGCTATGAAATGACATATTGGGGCTCAGAAGGCCGATACCTAAAATTTCGTTGTCCGCATGCGACAGGCAAGGTGGATTGTCCCCATGGCACCATATGGTGTTCCCCTTCAAATTACGGGATGGTCGTGAAAAAGAAAGCAGATGATGATCTCAGACGATACGCAATTCCCCATCGGGAATCTCAAACATGGCAAGATCTGTATCGTAAAAGATCCTGTGTCGAACGTTGTAATTCACGGATGAAATCACACATGACAGCCAACCGTCTTCACGTACAAGGCAGAGATAAAGTCAAAGTGATCGCTCTATTCAATGCCATTACGCTTCTTGTTCAAGCCCTAAGCATGCATCTAAGACAAAGTATGAACATCGCTGCTTAAAACCAAAATTAAACATGGAAATCACCAGCCCGCATATGGTGGGGAGGGGG